>JBKKBA010000317.1:0-11234 GCA_046714275.1 Actinomycetota bacterium | reverse complement strand
GCCTAACACTGTTACGCCCCTTCTAACGCCATTCGGGTGAAACGTGCGCCGCGACGACACGAGAAACGGACCGCGGAGGCCGCTCAGGACAAGGAGATTGAGATGATCGTGAAGGGAAGATTCCCTGCGACTGGGCGCCGGGCTCGTCTGATTGTCGTTGCGATCGCTGCCGCCGCTCTGACCGGGCAGATGGCAACCGCAGCGACCGGCGATATCGCAACTGTCGCCGGCGGAGGGCCGGGAGTCCCGGTCATCGGCGACGGCGGCCCCGCAACGGGCGGGAGTCTCCCCGCTCCCGCCGCGGTCGCAGTGGACTCGTCCGGCACCGTCTTCATCGCAGACACCGCCCATCACCGTATCCGGAAGGTGAGCACGTCCGGCACGATCACGACGGTCGCCGGCACCGGAGCCTCCGGCTTTTCGGGCGACGGAGGCCCGGCGGCGAGCGCGACCCTCTCCTATCCCTCCGGCGTCGCGGTCGGCCCGGCCGGCTCCCTATACATCGCCGACTCTTCGAACCTGCGCGTCCGGAAGGTGAGCGGCTCCGGCACGATCAGCACCGTCGCCGGAAACGGAAGCATCAGGATTTCCGGCGACGGAGGGCCGGCGACCAACGCCGGCATCGCGGCCCCGGTGGGGCTCGCTCTGGATGCCGCAGGCAACCTGTTCATCTCCGGCTATCACGTCGTCCGCAAAGTGAGCACCTCGGGCACCATCACCACGTTCGCCGGTGAATGGCGATCTGGCAACGCCGGCTCCTCCGGCGACGGTGGCCCCGCCGTTCAGGCATCGCTTTACAACCCGCGCGGCCTGGCCGTCGACGCCTTCGGCAATCTGTTCATCGCAGACTCGGGCAACTCCCGGATCCGCAAGGTCAATTCGGCCGGCGTCATCTCCACCGTCGCCGGCGGCGGGACGATCGCGTTCGGATGGCCCAGGCCCGATCCTGTCGGCGGATTGCTCGGAAACGGGCCCGGCGACGGAGGTCCCGCGACCGATGCGACTCTCAAGTACCCGCTCGGAGTCGCGACAGACTCGTCCGGGAATCTCTACATCGCCGACACTGCGAATCAGCGAGTCCGCAGGGTGAACGCGGCCGGGACGATCAGCACGCTCGCCGGCAACGGGCGCACCGACTTCTCCGGCGACGGAGGCCCGGCGACGAGCGCGAGCCTCAACTATCCGAGCGCCATCGCCGCGAGTTCTTCGGGCAGCGTCTTGATCGCCGATATCCGCAACTACCGCATCCGGATGGTGGCCCCGTCGGGCATGATCACGACGGTGGCCGGCAACGGCACGCAGGGCGTGCTGGGCGATGGCGGCCCGGCGACCGGCGCCAGGCTCGACACGCCGGCCGGCGTCGCGACTGACTCGTCCGGGAACCTCTACATCGCCGACACCGCGAACAACCGCATTCGAAAGGTGAGTTCGTCCGGCACGATCACCACCGTCGCAGGTAACGGGACCCCCTCTGGCTATCCGGGAACTGGAGGCCCTGCCACGAGCGCGAGCATCGACCGGCCCTACGGTCTCGCAACCGACTCCTCCGGAAATCTCTTCATCGCGGACACGTACAGCCACCGTATCCGCAAGGTGAGCGCGTCGGGCACGATCACGACGGTCGCCGGCAATGGAGCCGACGGGTTCTCCGGCGATGGCGGCCCGGCGACGATGGCGAGCCTGAACTACCCGGTCGGGGTCGCGACAGACTCCTCCGGAAATCTCTTCATCGCGGACACGTACAACCACCGCATCCGAAAGGTCGACGCCACCGGAACGATCACGACCGTCGCGGGGAGGTCCGTCGGCGATCAGGTCTCCACGCCGCGATACGTTTGCGTCGGCAGCTACCCCTTGGAGGTCTGCGTCCCGAATCGCGACGGGAATGTTTGCCTTCCCCGGCTTGATTGCGTTTCCGTTCCCGTCTTCACCGCCGATGTGCCGATCGGAGACGGCGGCCCCGCGGTGGCCGCGAAACTGTTCTACCCGACAAGCGTGGCCATCGACGACCCGGGCAACATCTTCATCGCCGACCGGCTCCACTCCCGCGTCCGAAAAGTCGATGCCCTGGGCACGATCACGACGGTCGCCGGCAATGGAGCCTACGGGTTCGCCGGCGACGGCGGCCCGGCGACCGGCGCGAAGATGTCGCTCCCTTGGGGCATCGCCATCGACGCCACCGGCAACCTGTTCGTCTCAGATGACGGAAACAGCCGAATCCGCAAGATCGACGTTGCCGGGATCATCACGACGGTGGCCGGCAGCGGGATCTCCGGCTTTGCGGGCGACGGTGGCCCGGCCACCCAAGCGAGCCTGCGATATCCGACGAGCATCGCGTTCGATGCGGGCGGCAACCTAGTCATCGCCGACACGTACAACCATCGCATCCGTTTGGTGTCCGGCCATTAGCGACCGGAGAGACGCTGCACATCGAGTGAGCCGACAACCGCGCTTTTCCCGGGCGGGCGCGCCAACAATGTTACGTCCCTTCTAACGCCATTTGGTGGATAGGCAACTCCGTCGTTCGTTGAGACCAGGGAGGCTCTCATGGCACGTCGTCTTCTGCTCGTACTCGCATTGTTCGTCTCATGTTTAGACATCGCGTTCGCCGTTCAGCAACAAACGTCCTACATCGCCTTCGGTGGTTCGGTGCCGGGTGCAGCAAGTGGGGGAACCTACGTTCCCCAGGACTACGTGAACCCGGGAGTGATCGTCCACGAGGGGACAGTGGCCCGCTTCGTCTGCGTCGAGCTGGTGGAGACGCGAGAGGGTTTCACCACCATGTACGCGGCAGCCACGATCCCCAATGGGCTTCGGTGGTACTTGAAGATCGTTGACATCCCTGAGGGATTGGGTTCCGCGATGGTCGGCTTCACTAACATTGATTATGGGGGCGATCATTGCGGAGCAGGGGGGATCGTACCCACCAATTCCGTCAGCACCCTGAAGATCGCACTTCCCGACGGCAGCTAACCGGAGTTATTGGCTGCAGAGAATTCGACGGCCGCTTAGGGTGGGTTCAGTCAGGGCTGATCACGGAAGGCGCAACTCACGCCCTCTTACGGATCTGGGACAAGTGTTGTGAATTTACGACAATAGAATCAGACTTCCTGCTGACCTTCGCTAGCAGAAACTAGTCGATTCGCATGAAGTGGATCGTGAACGAGCCGATGGTGCGATACATCACAACGCATGATCTTGGTTCCGGGTTTCAAACCCTCTTGGTCCGATACATGGACCCCGATAATCGATCGCCATTTTACAGGCTACTGCCTATACATCTACGACTACCCCGGCTTCGGTGGAGCCACCGGCCGGGTAACCAGCGCGTGAAGCTCATGCAGAGGTAATCACCGGGAGGAGTACTCGATGCGACGATTCCTGATCGTTTTGGCGCTTGGAACAGCACTATTGCCCGCAGCCTCGCGTGCACAATCGACAACACCGGACGTTTCCACGCACGGCCTCGAGGTTCGGCAGCACGCGCATCTGCAGGCTTCACGGGAACTTCTGGATCTGACCGCACGGCCGTGGCCGGATGGGCTCACGAAGGCCGTCGCGCTTGCGAAGGCGGGCACGGTTGCGCAGGGACGCGCGCTGCGAGTGGGCGGCGTTGTTTCGCCGATCACCCCGCCCAGCGCCTCACCGGCGCAGGCCGCACAGGCGCTGGCAGCGCTCACCGGCGTTGCCGTCGCCCCGGAACAGCTCGCCCGACTCGAGGCGATCTCGGGGCCCGCGCGAGGAGCGCTCACCCGTCTGATCGATGCCTTCGCGTCTATGCAATCGAGCGCCGGCACGACGATTGACCTTGCGGGCTCGTTCGCCGCGCGGAACCGCATGCTCGACGCGGCCCTTGCGCTGCGCGATGCGATCGTGCCCGGAGCCGCGAGCACCGGGGCGGCCTGCAGCCCGATCGCCGCGCCCCCGGCCTTCTCGATCGACCTCGGCACCTGCGACGACACCTACACCGCCGATGTCGCGCTGCTCGTGGACGCAGGCGGCAACGATCGGTATCTCAACAACGCGGGAGGAAGCGATCTCTTGGCTCGAACGTGCCAGACCTTGGATCTCTTCCCTCTGGAGCCGCCGAGCCTGCCGGTGCTTCCATCGTTGGGCGTCGCCGCACTCATCGACCTCGCCGGCGACGACCGGTATGGCGACGCGACACACCGCCGTGAGTGCGGTGCGAACGGAGGCGGGTTCAACGGAAGCGGCTTCCTTCTGGACGCAGCGGGAAATGACACGTACACGGCACGAGGTCGCGGCACGAACGGAGGGGCGAACGCCAGCTTCCCATCACCATACTCATCCGGCGTTGGCGGAGTCGGCTTTCTGCTCGATGCAGGGGGAAACGACACCTACACCGCTGAGAGTTTGGGTACGAACGGCGGTGGGTGGGGATCGAGCTGTGTTGGTTGCCTCCTGGGTGAGGCCGCCGCGGTCGGCTTCCTTTTGGACGTGGGGGGAAGCGACACCTACGCGGCCGGAAGCGGAGGCACGAACGGCGGAGGAGTTAGCGTCGGAACCGGCTTCCTCCTTGATACAGCGGGAAGCGACATCTACTCCGCCGGAGGCACCGGCACGAACGGCGGAGGGGTAGTAGGAGCCGGCTTCCTCCTTGATGCGGCGGGAAGCGACGTCTACGCCACCAGCGGCGGCGGAGGCACGAACGGCGGAGGGTTCCTAGGCACCGGACTTCTCCTCGACGCAGCGGGCTCCGACACATATTTGGACCCTCGGGGAGCGGACGCGGACTGCACGATCGCTCCCAAGGGCCAGGTCGGTGCCCAAATCGACCTGCCGAGCACCACCTGCTGAGGAACGGAGGAGTATTCGATGCGACGCGTCCTGATCGTTCTTGCACTTGCTGTAGCGGCGTTGCCGACGGGCCTCTGGTTGCCGGCATCGGCAGACCCGGCACCCATCGCGACGCTCGGCGTCGGCGATTCCGCGTTTTGGGACGGCCCGTTCGTTGAGAACGCCGGCGTCAGTACCCGAGACGCCGACTCGTTGCTCTGCCGGGGCGCACTCGGAAACATGCACGCATGCGCCCGGGTCCCGGGGGCGACACGGCTCGGAGCCGAAACCGTCGCAGGCGTCACTGTCAATGGGACTCAGGAATGTGAAGCACCGGGGTGCCTGCTGTACGAACTCGATCTCGTCGAAGAGGGGGCGCGACTCCGGGTCGCACTTGACCATCCCGACGACCGTGACGCATTCCAAGTAAAGCTGTTCGCTCCATCGGGCCAGTTCGCGATCGCGGACGCCTCCCTGACGCTCGCCTTTACTCCGGACCCGGCGCAGGCGACCCGGGTGCTCTCGCCCGAAGGATGCGAGGTCGAGCCGGCACAACCCCAGGGCACTCTCACGCCTGCACCTGCGGCGGGAATCTGCCACACCGCTCTTGCGGCAGCCACTAACGTCCCCGCCGAGTTCACCTCCGCACCCATCGCGCAGCCGCTTGTGCTCGGCAGTACGGGGACACTGGTGTTGCACATCGACGACCCGGCCAATCCGGGCCGGGTCCCCCGGTGCGAGTTCTTCCAGCTTCACGAGCTGATCGTGAATGGCACCAGCCGGACCCTGTGGGGTGGCACACTCTGCTCACCACCCAGGGAAGGGCGCAATGAGTTTCGCTTCCGGCTGAGCACGACCGAAGTGCCGGCGGGGAGCCGCTTGCGCGTCCGCTTACAACAGTGGGATTTTCAGAGCCAGGCTGCGCGGTGGCTGTTCGGCGGCGAGAACTACGGCGACGCCGGGATCACACTGACCACGGGGCACATCGACGCGAATGGGCAGCCCACGGGCGCGCCCGAGCTACTGCTTCCGAACTTGAAGGCGACGCCACCCTTCGATCTTGTCTTCGGCGGATGTCAGGCGTCCGAGATCGTCCAGTACAACCCGGGCCGGTGCCTTCGCATGTCCGCCGGACCCGCAAACGTCGGTAAGGGGCCCGTGGATCTGCGGATCGCGGAGGCCGGGGCGACCTCCGGTATCAACTGGCAATGGATCCACCGCTCCGACGGTTCGGTCGTCGTGCGACCTGCAGGGACCTTCGAATGGCACGCGGAGCATCTTCACTACCACCACGTCGGAACCGGTAACTACCGCCTGTATCGCGTCGTCGACGACGAATCGGGTGAACTCACGCCGGCCGGGCAGGGACCGAAGGTCGGTTTCTGCATGGGCGACTACCTGATCGCCGAATGGGAATCGTTCGAACAGGACCTGCGAGGCTCGGGCAGCGGCAACTGCTACCAGGCGGAGGCGGGCCTCGGCGATGCGCCTCTGGGCACCCGGATGGGGCTCAGCAGGGGCTGGGGTGACATCTATGCGCACTACGTCGAGGGGAACTATGTCGATTTCGGCGCCAATCCCGACGGCCTCTACGTGGTTCGCGTCGCGACCGACGCGAGCAACACCATCGCCGAACTCATCGAAGACGACAACCACGGGTACGCGTACATCCGAGTCACAGGCGACCACATCGACGTGCTCGAGCGCGGCTACGGACTGAGCCCGTGGGATCCGGCAAAGGTCATCGCCGACGACCTGCGCAACCCGACCGTGTAGGCAACCAAGGAGGAAATGATCCAACCTTCGACGACGCCGACTGTGTTTCGGCGCAGCCGAGCACTATTCCGATCATCGACACACGGATCATCATTGGTGCCGTCGACGTCACTGTGGCTGAGGGAACGGGAAGATCTGTCCGATTGGTCGCTTTAATCCCCGCCACGAAACATCGTTACGCGGGTTCTAACGCCCATGAGGCGGAAATTGGAGTGCAACCCGACCCGGGACTTTCGCTCGGAAATGCACGGGCAGGGGACGACGGCCGATGAGGCGAACTTTGACTGGAGTGAATCCCTTCGTGCGTTGGACACGAATGCCTGCGCTCCTGGCCGCCTGCTACGCGATCCTGGTCACCGCAGTGCTCTTCGGCATGACGACTCTCGGCGGGCTATTGCCGCGCTTGATCTCGCCGGCGGAGCTGGGATTGGGCACGAACCGAGTGGGCATCGAGCCGTTGACCGATCGTTTCATCGATCAGGTGCTTGGGCCGGGCTCGGAGCCCGTAGGCGTACCGATTGCTCGCACCGGCTTGCGAGGGGAGCGCGGCATTGGAACCGTTGACGACAGCGCCGGACAGGTCGTCGAGCACGAGCTGACGAACGACGATCAACAGGACGCCTATCCCGTGTCGCGTCTGCCCTTCACGGCTCGCTCGAATACCACGCAAGCCGGACGGGAACCGGGCGAGCCCGGGTGCGGTCCGCAGGTCGCCGGCGGCTCCGTCTGGTATCGCTATCGCGCGGTTGCACGCGAACGCCTGCTTGCCGACACGTTCATGTCGAACTATCAGACCTCCCTCGCCGCTTATCGCGCGGACGGCAGCGGCTTGACCCAGCTTGCATGTCACACCGATACCGAAGGCAACGCGCAGATAGAACTGTGGGGAGCGACCGGGGCGACGTACCTCTTCCAGATCGGAGCGGCGATTCGCGGCGGCGATCTGGTGTTCCATCTCTCTCGCCTCGGCCCGACCTCGCTCGCAAGCATTTCGTCGGACGGCTGGCAGGGCGACGGCTGGTCATGGGAGCCTTCCCTATCCCACGACGGTCGGTACGTCGCGTTCACATCCTATTCCGTGAACCTTACGCGGGAGGGTGCGCCCACCCAGTCGTGGGGTGGCGTTCAGACCGATTCGTGCATCCCTTGGGATTTCAACGGACCGTGCCCGAACATTTTCTTCCGCGACCGCCTGACCAGAACCACGCGGCTGGTGACGGTCAAGGTCGATGGAGAATTCGCCAACGCCGAAAGTGCGCGGCCGAGCGTATCGGACGACGGTCGCTACGTTGCGTTCTCGTCTAGGGCCTCGAATCTGGTGGAGAAAGATACGAATGGGGCCCAAGACGTTTTCGTTCGGGACATGACCACCGGCAGATTCGAGCGGGCGTCGGTGGCATCCGACGGCCGGCAAACGGCACCAGACCCCGTGGCGGACCTGGGGCTATTGGACCCCGACAGCGACTACCGCGCCACCGACTACGTGGTGGGCGACATCAACACCAACCCCGTGTTGTCGGGTGATGGGCGGTTCGTCGCCTTCGAATCGACCGCATCCAGCCTGGACCCGCGAGACATCAACGGGCAACGGGACGCGTTTGTGCGCGACCGGGTTTTCGGCACGACGTTCCTCGCATGTCTCGACCATCAAAACCGGCCGTCGCCGCAGGGCTGCCGGCTGCAAGGGTTCTCGCGGAACGGCCGGTGGGTGGTGTTCGAGACGGAGGCTCCCATGTCCGCCGACGATCACGACCAGGTAAGGGATGTGTTCGTCCGCGATCTTCGCCGGGGAACGACGGAACGAGTCAGCGGCGCTCCGGGTGGTCGGGCGGCCAACGGCGGCGCCGTCGTTCCGCCTGCGGCCCAAGAGCGATCCATCTCGGACGACGGGCGCTTCGTCGTCTTTGGTTCGAACGCGTCGAACCTGGTGCGCGGCGACACGAATGCGGCTCCCGACATATTCGTGCACGATCGATTGACCCGGCGGACCGAACGCGTCTCGGTCTCGTCGTCGGGCACAGAAGGGGTCTCGTCGGCGGGTGGGATTGAACCTCGGCGCGACCCGGCGCCGGGATCTCCAAGCTGGAGCATCTCGGCCGACGGTCGCCACGTCTCGTTTGACTCGTTCCTTGTCGGACTGGTTCCCGACGATGCCGACAAAGCGAGTGACGTGTTCCTGCACGACCGATCGACCAAACGCACGATCCGTATCTCGTTCCCCGGTCAGGGAAGCGAAGGAGACCTCCCGAGCGATTCCGCCCAAGTGTCGGGAGACGGTAAGGCCATTGCGTTTCGGTCGGACCTGAAGTTGTCGGACGACGACGTGAACGGGGAACGGGACGTTTTCATCTACCAGCGAAGCTCACCTCGTGTGACCGAGGAGCGGGTCGGCCCCCTCACCTCTTCCCCCACCGCATCATGCGGAGCGAGTTCCGAATACACCACCGTGGGCTTGGCGGGAGCGCACGAGGACGTCATGCCTGCCGTGGTGCCGGACGCGCCCGAGTCTCTTCTGGCCGGTGATGCTCCCGCTCATTACCCTGATCACTCCGTGGTCCGATTCAAGTACCGCATTGACGTCTCCGGGTCTTCTACGAAGCCCTCCGCCCAGATGGCCGGCGTCAAGATCGCACTTCGCTGGGACTACCCAAACGTGAGTGACTACGACCTCTATGTCTACGACGCGAACGGTGAGCTTCTCGCCTACAGCTTCAAGTACAACCCATTGCGGGGGATCAACGAATCGGTGGTGCTTTCGCGGGTGCCTCACTGCTCGGACCTGCGGGTGGACATAGTTACCAACCTCGGTCTGCCGAAGCTCGAGATGACGCTGGACACCACGCTCGGCGGCTTGGGCCCATGAGGACGCCGGCGAAGGTGCTGCGGGATCTCCCGGTGTTGTGGAAGATCCTCGTTCCGTTCATGGCTCTGATGCTGCTGCTCGGCTGGGTCGGCACGTTCATCGTCGTGCGGAACCTCAGCTCACGGGCGGGGATCGCGCGCGATGAGGACCTCAGCCGGCAGATGCTTGACGTCCGCGCTTCCGTGCAGGCTAGAGAGCTTTACCTGTTGGAATCGGCCAACCTGGCCGCGAATCTGCGAGGAATGGCTGAAGCCGTGCGCGGACGCGATGCGCCAAAGGCCACCGGGCTGATGCGCTCGGTGCTGGCGCTCAAGGCCGACCTTCGATTCGTCGCACTCCTCGATTTGGATGGACACCCCCTCGTCGGCTTTGTCGGCGAAGGCGATGGGCCGCCTCGCGTCGCATCGCCCCAGGCCTGGAGAGATGCGCTGCGCGTGCAGCCGCGATCCGACACGTCCGCCGGCGCGGGGCTCGCCTCGATTGGTGGTCTGCCAACGGTTCTGATTGCGACTCCGGTCTGCTCGGGATCGGATCGCTGCGAGCGAGTCGGCGTCGTTGTCACCGGCATCGATGCGGGGCGGTTGTCGCGAGAAGCCCTGGCGGCGCCTGCATCGAGCGACACCACGCGAGGGGGAATCGGGCTCTACGATCAGAGCGGCGCCGCCATTGCCTCAACCGGCCGGGGCGCTCCGGCCAGGCTGGATGCGACGCGCTTGCCGACGCTTCGGCACGTCACGCGACTTTCCGCCGGCGGCGACGTGGTCACGTTCGCGGCCCCGCTGGAGATGCAGGGAACGCGGATCGGCTTCGCCGCTGTGTCGCTCCCGGAGGGCGCGGCGTTCGCCGCGGTGCGGGGGACCGGATTCCGGCTGGCGCTGATCCTGCTGGCGGCGATGCTGGGGGTCGTCGCTCTGGGCGCTCTGCTTTCCCGGTTCATCCTTGCGCAGGTTCGGCCGCTGGTTCTGACCAACCGCGCGCTCGAGCAGGGTGTGCTCTCGGCGCGGACGCCGGTGCTGGGCGACGACGAACTGGGCGAGCTGGCGCGAGGGATCAACCGGATGGCCGAGAGCCTTCAAGAAAGCCACGAGATGCTCGAATCCAAGGTCGAGGAGCGGACGGAGGAGATTCACCGGCTGCTGCGGGAGCGATCTGACTTCTTCGCGGCGCTCAGCCACGAGTTGCGCACTCCGCTTGCGGTCATCCTGACGAAGTCTGAGCTGCTGTATGCGCCGGTGACCGGCTCCAGGGATGGACGGGTCCGCGATTTCTCCACGACGATCCACCATTCGGCCGACCAGGTGCTCTCCGTCGTCAACGAGATCCTCGATCTCGCGAAGGCGGAGGCGGGACACCTCGAGGTCGAGATGGAGGATGTCTCGCTGGCCGAGGAACTCGACGTGCTTCACGGAACGATCGACGGGCTGATAATCCCGGCCGGGCTTACCCTTTCGGTCGAGGTTCCCGCGGATCTTCCTCCCCTGCGCGCCGACCGGGCGCATCTGCGCAAGATGCTGCTCAACCTGGTGGGCAACGCGGCGAAGTACACGCCGTCCGGCGGGCGCGTCACGGTCAAAGCCGTCGCACGCGGCGGCTACGTGGACGTGTCGGTCGCCGATACGGGAGTCGGTGTCCCGTCGCAGGCCCGCGAGCACATTTTCGATCCCTTCTATCGAGTGCCCGGCACCAGAACCCAACGCGGCCAGGCCGCGACCGGCTTGGGTCTCGCGCTGACGAAGCGCCTGGCTGAAGCGCAAGGCGGCACGATCGGTCTGACGAGCCGGCGCGGCCGAGGATCCAC
>JBKKBA010000316.1:0-6515 GCA_046714275.1 Actinomycetota bacterium | reverse complement strand
CGACGGCCTTTCGCAGTTCGGGGTCGAGCCGAACGGGCAGCGTATCGGCCGGGCCGGAGCCCATGGTGGGCCGGCCTGGGCGACGCCGAAGCTTGGTCGGGCCCGATGTACAAGACCTTGCCATCGTCTTGGTCACCCGCCGCCATGGCTCTGTACGGCCGCTCGCAATCAGGGTTTGCTTGCGTGGGCCGGCGTGTTGAATGATGGAGTCGCGCCGGCCTCGATTCTTCGATTGCGGATCGCTACCGCCAACTCGTTCGCAAGCGTCGTTTCGCCAATCGAACGAAGTTGCGCCGGCAGTTCTGGCCGGGAGGCGGGGTATACTTTCGCTTCTGCGAGCGCCGCTCTCGCACGGAGCGTCAGTTCCGAAACCCGCATTTCTGCAGATGCCGAGGCATCCCCAATTTCTTCGAGGGCTGCCACGTGACCCCGTGCCCTCGCCGCTCTTGCTCGTATCTTCGCGGGGTTAGGAAAGGGCAGCCGATCGCTCCATTGCAGCCGGAGCCGGTCCCAGGTTCCGCGATCGAACACTGGCATGCCGAACTTCAGAGCCCAACAAAGAAGATCGTGTCCCTGGGAAACCTCATCGTCCAGAGTAGCGTCCGCGAACGTGCGAAGATCCACTTCGATTGGGGCTTTGTAGCAGAACCTCTTTCGATTCTTGCATAGGACAACCAAATCGACGTCGTTCGAACTTCGTCGCTTAGGTACCGAGATGGTGGGCCTTAGAGGACTCGAACTGTTCCTGGGCCTGTTACCTGTGGGGCTTCGGCGTGGCGGAGGAGGACACCCGTTGCGTCGTCCAGTGCGACCACGGGACAGGGTGCGTCGTGGGCGACTTGATCGAGTCAGGTGCGCGGACGGGAGTCCGCATGCACGGCAACACCGCAGCCTTCGATCGGGCCCAGGCCATCGGTCCACTGCGTCGGCACCAAGCCGCCGGGTTTTGGCAGCAGGCAATGACGGCAGAGCGCCATCGCTCCGGCGCTGGCTCCGGCTAGGGCGGCGCCCTTGCGCCAGCGGCGCAACACCTGGTCCCACAGCGGCGACTCGCGCAGGCACCGCAGCAGCGCGCGCGGGCTTCCGCCGGCGATGAACAGCACGTCGTAGGGCGGCAGCACGTCGGCCGTCGCCTGATCGCGGGTCACGCAGTCCACCACGACGGGGTCCGCTCCCAGGCGCCGGTAATGGCTTAGCCCGTGCCGGCCTGCGTTGGGCGCGTCGACACCGGCCGCCGCGACGACGATGGCGATCCGCGGTCCACAGGCTTCCAGCAGCAGCCGGTCGAAAGGCTCGACTGCCGGCGTGAACTCATCGCCGGACAGCAGGCCGACCGGGCCGTGTCCGGCCGGAATGTCGCCCAGCGCTTGGGCAAGCGAATGATCCACGGGTGGCAGGGTAGCGCCGCGCGCCGTGCCGCTGCGATAGCCTCGGTGGATGGTCCAGACATTGCGCGAGCGACTTGCCGATCGTATTCGCCGCGATGGGCCGATCACGTTCGCCGCGTTCATGGACGCTGCGCTTTACGATCCCGACGGCGGCTTCTACGCGCGCCCCCCGGTCGGTCCGCGCGGGGACTTCGTCACCAGCCCGCATGTGTCCGGCGCTTTTGGCTTCTTGCTGGCGACCCAACTGGAAGGCATGTGGCAGATGCTGGGCCGCCCCGATCCTTTCGATGTTGTCGAGGCCGGTGCGGGGGACGGAACGCTTGCTCGCACGATTCTGACGGCGCTGCAAGATCGCGCGACAGACTGTGCCGGGGCGTTGCGGTACCGGGCGGTGGAGATCAGCGACGGTGCGCGCGACGCGCTGTCGGCAGCAGGTATCGATGTGTTCCAGTCGTTGAACCAAATCGGTGACATCACGGATGGATGCGTCATCGCCAATGAACTGCTGGACAACCTTCCGTTTCACCGGCTGCGGATGCGCGACGGCGTGCTGGTCGAGGTGTTCGTGGATGTAGGGCCAAACGGCCTGGTCGAAGTCGAAGCGGCGCCCACGCCCGATGCGGTTGCGGCGCTCGGCGATGCCGTGATCCCCGACGGCGGCGAGCGGCCGGTTGCTCCCGCACAAAAGAAGTTCGTCGAGCAAGCGTGCGGCGTGCTCAAGCGCGGCTGGGTGGTGCTGTTCGACTACGGCTTCGACGCCGGAGAGGATCCTTCGCAGGTTCGCGCGTTTCAAGCCCATCGGGTCCACACCGATCTATTGACCCGGCCGGGGAGCGCCGACGTGACCGCCGGAGCAGATTTCGCGGCGGTAAGCAAGGCGGCGCGTGCCGCGGGTCATCGCGTGTTCGGTCCGCGATCGCAGCGCGACGTGCTTCTGGCTCTGGGGTTTCGCGACTGGTACGACGCGCTGCGCAACCGGCGGCTTGCCGCGGAGCAGGCTCGCGACACGCGGGCGATCCTGTCGCTGGTCTCTCAGCAGAGCCGCGCGCCGCTGCTGATCGACGCCGCGCACCTGGGCGGCCTGAAGGCGATCGCGATCGGCGTGAACACCGACCAGCCACCCCCGGGCTTCTGACGACGACGATGGCGGCGGGGAAGAAGGCGCGCACCGGATCGACTCCTTTCACGGTAGACGTTCCGCGCCCGATGTCGGTGACGCAAAAGGGTGAGCACTGGTGGATGACGATCGACGAGCGTGAGCTGCGCCTGTCCAACCTGACGAAGATCTACTGGCCCGAAGAGGGCTACACCAAGGGCGACCTGCTGGCCTACTACTACAACGTCGCCCCGCTGATGCTGCCCTACCTGGAAGGCCGCCCGCTGACGCTGAAGCGGATGCCCGACGGAATCGCGGGCCAGCATTTCTACGAGAAGTCGGCGCCGTCGCACACGCCCGACTGGATCCCGCGCTGCCCGACTCCGAACGACGAGGGCCAGATCACCGACTACATGATGGCGCCCGACGCGGCCGCGATGCTGTTCATCGCCAACCTGGGCGCGATCGAGTTCCACCCCCTGCACGCGCGCTGCGGATCCCCGGGCCCCGACTACCTGTTCTTCGACTTGGATCCGTTTCCGCCGGCGACCTTCGACGACGTCCGCGCCGTCGCACGGCACGTGCGCGCCGCGCTGGATGCGCTGGCTGTGCCCTCGTACCCGAAGATCTCGGGAGCGACGGGGATGCAGATCTTCGTGCCGCTGATCCCCGGACTTAGCCACGATCAGGCGCGCGCGTTCGTCGGTGCGATCGGCAAGATGATCCTGCGCGCCGACCCCGATCGCGTCACGATGGAATGGCAGATATCCAAGCGCACCGGGAAGATCTTCATCGATCACAACATGAACCGGCAGGGCGCCAACATCGCCGCGGTCTATTCCGTGCGGCCCGAGCCGGGCGCAACGGTGTCCACGCCGGTCACGTGGGACCAGGTCGAAGCCGGCGTACATCCCAGCGACTTCACGATCGTGACGGCGCACCGGCGATTCGCCGAAGCCGGCGACCTGTTCCGCGGCGTCTTAGACAACCCGGTGGATCTTCGCCCCGCGTTGGAAGCCGTAGGTCTGCCTGCGGAGTTCGACGCGCAACCCGTGCAACCCGCGCAACCCACGCAGCCGCAGCAACCCGCGAAGCCCACACCGCGCGTGACAGTCGAGCAAGGCACGCCGCGTGACCGTCGGCTGGCCGAATACATCCGCAAGCGCGACCTGTCGGCAACGCCCGAACCCGGCCCCGGCGACGCGCCTGCCGGCGGCAGCATCTTTGTGATCCACAAGCACAACGCCACGCGTCTGCACTACGACCTGCGCCTAGAGCACGACGGCGCGCTGGAATCGTGGGCGGTTCCCAAGGGGCTTCCGATCACGACGGGCGAACGGCGACTGGCGATCCAGACCGAGCCGCACCCCATGGAGTACGCGGATTTTGAAGGCTGGATCCCGGAAGGGCACTACGGAGCCGGCGAGTCCCTGATCTTTGATCGCGGCACCTACGAAAAGCTGGAATGGGAACCCGGCAAGATCACGATTCGCTTGAACGGCAGCCGTCACCGGGGCGAGTATCACTTGGTCAAGACCGCACAGGGATGGCTGATCTTCCTGTCGCGCGCTTCGTTGTCGCTGCAGCCTGTGGCGCCGCCCGCGTCCTTGGCTCCGATGCTTGCCGAGCAAGGAGGCGCGGCGTTCGACGACGATCGGTGGCGTTTCGAGCCGAAGATGGACGGCATCCGCACGATCGCGTTCGTCGGCACCGACGGCACGCGCCTGGTGTCGCGGACGGGACGCGACCAGACCGCGATCTATCCCGAGCTTGCGAACCTGGCGATGTATGTGAACGCGGTGCAGGCCGTGCTGGACGGCGAGATCGTCGCCGCCGACGCCCAGGGTCGCCCGTCGTTCGAACTTCTGCAGCAGCGAATGAACCTGTCGGCGCCGCGCGACATCGACCGGGCGCGCAAGAAGATTCCCGTGACCATGTTCGCGTTCGACGTGCTGTGGCTGGACGGCGGGGATTTAACGCGCGAGCCACTGGAAGCGCGCCGTGCCGCGCTGGAAGGGATCGTGACCCAAACCGAAGCGCTGCGATTGACGCTGAGCGTTGACGGTGAAGGCACGAAGCTGTTCGACGCGGCCAAGCAACTGGGGTTTGAAGGAGTTGTCGCGAAGAGGCTGGGATCCAGCTATCAGCCCGGCCGGCGCTCGAAGGACTGGCGCAAGATCAAGGCCGTGAACCGGATGGATTGCGTGATCCTGGGATGGACGCCGGGGGAGGGCTCGCGGTCGGCCGGCTTCGGCGCGCTGCTGCTGGGCGCCTATCAGGGCGATCAGCCGGTGTGGGTGGGACAGGTCGGCACCGGCTTCACCGAAGCGATGGTTTCCAACATGTCGCAGATGCTGCGCGACATCGAGATTGCCGAACCCGCGTTTCCCGATCAGGAGCTTGCGCGCGTGAAGGGCGCGCACTGGGTGCGTCCCGAGTTGGTGTGCGACGTGGAGTACCTTCAGATCACCGCGGCAGGGAAGCTGCGCGCGCCGTCCTACAAAGGGTTGCGGCCCGACAAGGCCCCCGCCGACTGCTTGCTCGACGACATTCCCATGTAGGCGCGGCCCCTGTCTGTCAGGACGCGGCAGCCGTCTGATCGGCGTGGGCGGCCTGCGGATCGGCCAGGGGAAGCGTGAAGAAGAACGTGCTGCCGCGCCCCGGTTCGCTTTCCACCCACAGGCGTCCGCCGTGCAGTTCGACCAGTTGACGAGCCAGCGCCAGTCCAAGACCAACGCCCTCCGCGGTAGGCGCCGCGGTGCCGCGCTCGAAAGGCTCGAAGATTCGCGCGCATTCCTCTGGGCTCATGCCGGGACCGTTGTCAACGACCGCAAGTTGCAGATACGCGTCGGTCGGCCGGACGCTGACGCTCACGCGACCACCGTCCTGCGTGTACTTGATGGCGTTGGAGACCAGGTTGAACAGGATCTGCCGCAGCCGCTTGCGATCGGCGACGACGGTGGGGAAGCGGCGAGCGCGCGGCAGCGCGACCGAGATCCGTTTCTGCGCGGCCAGCGGGCGAATGACGGAGCCGACTTCGCGCAGCAGGTCCGCAACCTCGCAGGGCTCGGGCTTCATCTCGGTCTTGCCGGCTTCGATCTGCGCGTGATCCAGCAGGTCGTTGATCAGTGTCAGCAGATGCCGACCGCTGGCCACGATGTGCCCGGCCATCTCGCGGCGCTGCTTCGCCGGCATCGCGCTGAGCTGAGCGTCCGACAGCATGTCGCCGAAGCCGATGATCGCGTTCAGCGGCGTGCGCAGCTCGTGCGACATCGTCGCCAGGAACGACGACTTGGCGTTCGACACGCGCTGCAGCTCGGTGTTGGCGTCGGCCAGCTCGGTCGTTCGTTCCGCTACCTTGCGCTCCAAGCCTTCATAGGACGCCTGCAACTCGTCGGCCATCGTGTTGAACGCGCCGGCCAGACGGCCCACCTCGTCGCGCCCGAACGCGCGCGCGCGCGACGACAGGTCCCCGCGCCCCAGCGAGCGTGTCGCGTCCACCAGATCGGCGATCGGGTCGGTGACCGTGCGCGCCGCCGCGATGCCGATCGCCAGCACCAGCACCACGATTCCGGCGACCAGCAGCGCCAGCGCCGATCCGTTCCATCCCGCGCCGCCCAGCGAGCTTTGCGCCATGCCGACCGCGACGGTGCCTTGCTCGACACCGCCGACGATCAATGGTCCGTAGAGCGCCTCCACCGGGTCCTTGCGTTCCAGATGGACGCGGACGCCGCGCTCCGTTGCGTTGTAGGGGAGCGGGTCGCCGAACGATCCGATGCGTTCCGCGTTGAGGGTGAACAGAGCCATCGATGCCGTCGTGGCTCGACGAACCATGTCCAGCAGGCGCGGCGATCCGTCGGAGACCAGGATCGCTCCAACACTTGCGCCTTGCTCGTTCAAGACCGGAACCAGCGCGGTCAACCCGCGGGAGCCCATCTTGACCCGGGCCTCGCCGCTTCGGTCGCGAATTGCCTTCAGAAGATCCGCATCGCTCAGCATGCCGCCGGTCGTCGTCTTCGGCTTCTGGCCCG
>JBKKBA010000315.1:0-4008 GCA_046714275.1 Actinomycetota bacterium | reverse complement strand
CTCGTACGTCGCTCACCGGCCACAAGGGGACGCGGTTTCGAGTACAGACTCACACGATCCGGCCGCGAGCTCCAGGCTGTGTGCGATGCGTTGGGGACGTGGGGTGCGCGGTGGCTCGATATCGCTCCCGAGGATCTGGATCCGGGAGTCCTGCTCTGGGCGATCGCTCGGTTCTTCGATGTCGAAAGCGTTCCCAAAGAGCGGCTCGTCGTGCGGATCGACTTGCTCGACCATCGGCGCTTGAAGTTCTGGTGGATGATCCAGCGTCCCGAAGCGGAACTCTGCCGCAAGCACCCCGGCTTCGAAGAGAACCTCGTCGTGCGCGCCCGTACCGAATGGCTCGCGCGCTGGCACGCGGGTCATCTCTCACTTGCGGCCGCGGAGCGCGATGGTCTGATCCAGATCGAAGGACCGGCGAAACTATCCCGCGTGTTCCGCACACTTGGTGGAACCAGCCCCTTCGCGCGCGTGCAACTCGTAGCTAAGGAAGAGTAGGCGGGCGCCGCTGTTCGGCTTCGCGTATCAGCGGCCCGAATCTTTCATCAAACTTCTCGGGGTCCTCAATCGCAAGAGTGAGTGCACTTCGCTGCATCGTAACCGTGTACCGATCGAAGAATCCCACCTGACCGAGGACCGCAGACCACGTAACTAACGGCTGACTGTTCGCGACGACGTCGTCAACTCATCAAGCGCATCCTCCGAAGGCGACACCCCAAGCCCGGGACCGGTTGGGACGCGAAGACGGCCCTCCTCAAGCCGGAAGGGCTCCGTGAGGTCCTGCCGGAAGTAACGATCCGACGCCGACGTATCGCCGGGCAAGGTGAAGTTAGGCAAGGCGGCAAGGGCGACGTTGGCCGCGCGCCCAAGACCTGTTTCCAGCATCCCTCCGCACCAGACGGGTATGCCCTGAGCGGCGCAAACATCGTGGACGCGGCGGGCCTCCAGGTAGCCTCCAACGCGACCCGGTTTCACGTTGACGATTGCACAGGCGCCCAGGGCGATGGCGTCCGCTGCCGACTGCGCTGAGACGATCGACTCGTCCAGGCAGATCGGCGTCCGGATCACGCGCGCAAGTTGCGCATGACCGCGGACGTCCTCTTCGGCAAGCGGCTGCTCGATCAAGAGAAGATCGAAGGGATCAAGCCCAGCCAGGTGGGGTGCATCACCCAGACCGTATGCCGCGTTCGCGTCCACCTGCAGCAGGATGTCGCCAAACCGTTCCCGAACGGCCTTGACGGGTTCGATGTCCCATCCGGGCTCGATCTTGAGCTTGATGCGCTTGTACCCATCCTCCAGGTATCCGGCTACGACGTCGATGAGCACCCCGACCTCGCTCTGGATGCCGACGGACACCCCGCAATCGACGGCATCGCGAACGGCACCCAGGAACGAGCCAAAGGACACATCGCGCGCACGGAGCTGTGCATCCAGGACCGCCATCTCGATCGCTGCCTTCGCCATGCGATGGCCGCGCACGGCCGCAAGCGAAGGTGCGACCGCGTGCGCGTCCAGATTCTCCTCGTCGAACAATCGAGGAAGCAGATGATGCTCGATCACGTGCTCGGCGCCGTCGATGTACTCGGAGGAGTACAGCGGGTCGGTCATCGCAACGCACTCCCCCCAGCCGTCGCCCTCGTTGGTCCGAACACGAAGCACCAGGACGTCCTTGACCGTCTGCGTCCCGAAGGACGTGCGGAAGGGCGAGACAAGGGGGAGGGCCAGCCTGAAGAGATCGACCGCTTCCAGCTTCACCTGCCGGCCCGTTCGAGTACGTACCATCCGCTCCTGGACATGGCCGTTGCCGAGTACCCCTCCTCAAGCGCACGCCCCATCGTCTCGCGAAGCGCTTCGCGCCAGATTCGGGCCCGCTCCGGGTCCGAGCGCCTCAGCGACACGGCGTCCTCGGGTACCCGGCACAGCAGCACGCGGCCGGTCCTGTCGGTGATGGCCGGCGCGCCGGCACCGTTCACGTCCAGAAGAACCTGCGCACCGTCGCTCCGAAGGCGTTCGATATCCGGGTCCGCGCTACGCCCTTCGCTCGCCGCGACGGTCCGCTCCGAGTCGGCACACCACCGGATCATCACGCGGTCGCTCTCGTCGCCGGCGTTCAAGCCGTCGTCCATCGCACCGTAGAAGTTCACGTGGTACTCGACGATCTCGGCGCCCAGCTTGCATAGGTTGAAGTACGCGTTGCGGCGCACGAGCGGGTCGAACGTCCAGTAGACGTCCGCTAGGCCGTGGTTCAGTGCCCAGGAGCGCTGATACTGCTTGAGGGCGAATCCAATGCCGTGCCGCTCCGCAGATTGGCGGACCGCGAGCACGTGCGAGTGCAGGTGCGCTGAGCCGTCCCGCAATCCAAGAAAGCCGAGGATGCCGCCCAGGATCCGTTCGTCCAAGTAAGCCGCCGCGCAGAAGTTGCCGGCGTGTGTGAGCGCGCGGGCAAGGTTCGAAGGAAGGAGCGACTTTCCGCCGACGTCCCACGTCTCGTCAAAGAGGTCGGCCGCTTCGACCAGTTCGTCCATCTGGTGAAGGTCGCGGATCTTGATGCCCGCCTTGTGCGCAGCCTGGTCCGCCGCAACCCTTGCCTGCTCTCGGATATCCACGGAGTGTGCCGTCACTTTCGTAGCGCGCCCATGCGATTCCTGAACTCTATCCTGGACGCGATCCACGAAGGAAACGGCACTGCGATCGCGTTCATCGACGATCGCGCCGACGGACCGCAGCGCCAGGCGTTGACCCGTCTGGTGCGCGGCCAGATCGGAGGGCCGTGGGCGATCTTCATCAACACCTACACGCTCGCCGAGCCCGAACCTGCCCACTACCAGATCACCCTCGCCGACTACGCCACGACCTTGCGGATCGGCGACACCGTCCATCTCGAGCTGCAGCCGATGCGCAATCCGGTCACCGGAGACGAGTCGCACGCGGAGCTGTTCATGCCGGAGGCGCTGGTGGTGAACCGCGCGACGCTCGCCACGAACCAAACGTTCCGGGTCGCGGACGCCATGGACTACGACTACTCAGGCCGCTACTCGGCTTTCGGTCGCTTCGAGTACCAGGGATCGTAGGCGAGCCTCAGGGCCAGACGGTCGTAACCGTCCTGCCGCTGCTGTGCTGGAGGCCCTACACCAGCCGTCCCATCTCTTGCGATCGGAACGAGATCGTCATCATCAACGTCGTCCAGGTAGCCAAGCGGTTGCAGGAAATAGTCCTCCCAAGTATACTTGCACATATGTCACAAGTGACGCTGTACCTCGACGAGGAGACGAACCGGAAGATGCGAAAGGCGGCCCGTGCGGCCGGGACGTCCCGCAGCGAATGGGTTGCAGAGGCCATTAGGAAGAGGCTCGCGCTCGAGTGGCCCGAGGGCTTCTCGAAATTGGCCGGCGCCTGGCGCGACTTCCCGCCCGCCGAGGAGATCCGGAAGTCGACCGGACGCGATGCCCGGCGCGAGCGGGTTTAGGTGTACGTGCTCGATACGAACACCCTCGCATACTTCTTTCGAGGGGAGGGACGGGTCGCGGAGCGTCTGTTCAAAGTTCCACCGGCCGAGGTTGCGATCCCCGCCATCGTCCTGTTCGAGATTGAGACGGGGCTCGCGAAGTCGCCCGAAGCCACCAGGCGCCGGGCACAGCTCGACGAGGCGGTGTCGACGATCCGGATCCTTCCCTTTGGAGGCAACGAGGCTCGATCGGCGGCCCGCATCCGCGCCGACCTCGAAGGCGCTGGGAAATCCATCGGCCCCTACGATGTCCTGATCGCGGGCACCGCGCTCGCGCACGGAGCGACACTCGTCACTCGCAACGTGCGTGAGTTTCGTCGTATCTCCGGTCTTGCCATCGAGAACTGGTATTGACCATTGCCCTCCAAATCCTCCACCTTCTCCCTCTGAATCCTCCGTGCTGTAGATTCATCTGGTCGACTCTGGTTTTCACGAAGAGCCTAAATAATGGCGTTAGAAGGTGCGTAACATCGTCGGCCCGATGCGGTTTTCGCTATGTGCTAATG
>JBKKBA010000314.1:0-6323 GCA_046714275.1 Actinomycetota bacterium | reverse complement strand
TGTTGGCGCTGCGACCGAGCGTCAGATAGTCCAAGCCGACATCCAGCAGGAAGCCGAGCCTGGCCGAGATCTCTTTGATGATGCGATCGCCGATGAGGTGCTCGCGGGAATCCCATTCCAGGGTCTTGATGAACTTGTCGGCCTCGGCGATGCTGAGATCGCAAAGCTCGGCGACGTTCAACCCGCCGACGTGCACGGCCAGAGATTCCGGCTTCAGGCGCGCGCCCTTGCAGGCGGGACACGGCACCTGGAGCATGTACTCCTCCATCTTTTCACGGCTGTGGTCGCTGTCGGTTTCGGAATGCTTGCGCTCGAGCCACGGGATGACGCCCTCGAAATACGTGTCGTACGAGCGGGTGCGGCCGTGGCGGTTGCGGTAGCGAACGTGGATCGCGTCCTCACCGGTCCCGTGCAGCAGGATCTCTTTCTGTGCCTTTTTCAAGCCGGACCAAGGCGTCTTCATCGACACCTTGGCATAGTCGGCGACCGATTCGATGAGTCGCTGGAAATACTCCGTGCGACCCGTCGCCCACACCGCGATCGCACCCTCTTCCAGCGAGAGGTCCGGGTCGGGAACCAGCAGCTCGGGATCGACCTCAAGGTGCGTTCCCAGACCGTCGCACCGCTCGCACGCGCCGTAGGGGCTGTTGAACGAGAAGTTCTTCGGTTGCAGCTCATCGAAGGACAGGCCGCAGTTCAGGCATGCCAGGTGCTGGCTGTAGGTCTGGATCTCGCCGGAGTCGATCAGGTCGATGCTGACCAGCCCGTCGGTCAGACCCAGCGCCGTCTCCACGGAATCGGCCACGCGCCGCTCGATGCCGGGCTTCATCACCAGCCGGTCGATGATGACCTCGATCGTGTGCTTGTAGTAGCGATCCAGCCGGATCTTTTCCGACAGCTCCCGGACCTCACCGTCGATCTTGGCGCGCGCGAACCCCTTCTTGGACAGATCCTCCACCAGCGTGCCGTATTCGCCCTTGCGATCGCGCACGATCGGAGCAAGAACTTGGAACTTGGTTCCTTCCGACAGCGCGTGGATCTGATCGACGATCTGGTCGGGCGTCTGCCGAGCCACCGGACGGCTGCATCGTGGGCAATGGGGCCGGCCGACGCGCGCGTAGAGCAAGCGCAGGTAGTCGTAGATCTCGGTGACGGTTCCCACGGTCGAGCGGGGGTTGTGGCCGGCGGTCTTCTGATCGATCGAGATCGCAGGGGACAACCCCTCGATGATGTCCACGTCGGGCTTGTCCATCTGCCCAAGGAACTGCCGGGCGTAGGAGGACAGGGACTCGACGTAGCGCCGTTGCCCTTCGGCGTAGATCGTGTCGAAGGCCAAGCTGGACTTCCCCGAGCCTGAAATACCCGTGAAGACAATCATCGAGTCGCGAGGCAGCTCGATGTGGATGTCTTTTAGGTTGTGCTCTCGTGCGCCGTGCACGACGATCTTGTCGCTTGCCATACTTTGCAGGATTCTCTCGTTCGAAGGGCCCCCTGACGGGGGAGTCTATCAGCGGCCTGAGACAGTGAAGACCGGACTTTGGCTGGGCCGCCGCTCGCTCTACACTCTGCCCGGCCGGCTTGCCGCTTCCGACGAAAGGCCACATCGATGGAGACGCCACGACCACCCGCGACCGCTGAGTTCGGGGCGGTTACCCCCGGCGGAGCGCCGCACGACTACCCCGAGCTGCCGGACCTGCGCGTTACCAAGCTTTCGGTCGGTCCCTACGACAACAACGTCTACATCCTGCGCTCGGGGGGCGAAGCGCTGATCGTGGACGGCGCGGCCGATGCGGCCCGGATTCTGGAGCAAGCCGGCGACGACCGTGTCATCGGCATCGTGCAGACGCACGGGCACTTTGATCACGTCCAAGCGCTGAAGGAGCTGACCGGATCGCTAGAGTGCCCGGTCTACGCCCATCCCGACGACGGGAGCGGGATGCCGGTGCCGACGCAGGCCTTGAATGACAGGGACCCGCTCACCGTCGGAAGCGTGACGATCTCTGTGCTTCACACGCCCGGACACACGCCGGGTTCGCTGTGCTTTGTCGCCGGGACCTTCCTGTTCAGCGGGGACACACTTTTCCCGGGCGGCCCGGGCAACACCGAAGGCGACGCTGCTCGCTTTGCTCAGATCATGGAGCAGTTGGAGGCGAAGCTGTTCACGCTGCCCGATGCGACGCGGGTCTGCCCCGGCCACGGATTGGACACGTTCATCGGCCGGGAGCGAGAGCACCTTTCCACGTGGCGGCGCCGCGGCTGGTAACGATCAGCCGCGAAGCGCCGGAGCCTGCGGCTGCCATCCATCCGGGCTTAGGTTCATCGGGCGAATGCGGTAGGCCTGGACCGCGTCCTTGAATCCCTTCAGGGCAAGCGACTGGGGCTCCGCAGCGATCCCGCGCGCCGCCAGCCAAGATGCGACGCGCCGGTAGGCCTCGTCCGCCAGAACGATCTCTCCGGCCTGCGCCGCGGTCTGAAGCCGCGCGGCAAGATTCGTCGTCGTGCCGGTTACCGTCATGTTCGCACCGGGAACGGCCGTCCCAACCACCGCCGGACCGACCGCTATCCCGATGCCGACCGGCACGTCGGCGAGCGCTGCCTTGTCGCGGAGCGCCATCGCCGCCATCAAGGCGTGCAGGCAATGGTCCACGCTGGCTCCCGACACGTTGAACGTCGCCATCACCGCGTCGCCGGCAAACTTGTCTACCACGCCGTTCTGCCGCTCGACTTCCGTCTTTGCCCATCGATACAGCATCGCCAGCGTGTCGGCCATCTGCGCGGGCGGTATCGCTGCAGTCATCGGTGTGTAGTCCCGGATATCTGCGAAGAGCGACGTGATCATCCGCTCGCCGACGTCCACCGGGGCCACGTGCTCCGGCGGGGGTGGGGAGGACGGCTGATCGGCAATCTCCTTCCCCAGCCGGCGAGCGCACTCGACCGCCTCACGCCGCACGAGCGCCGCGCCGGACTGGGCGGCGCGCGTGGCGACGTCCTCGGCGACGCGTAACGCCTCGTCGCGGTCACCGGCCGCCTCCAGGGCCTGGGCCAGGCCGGCGTGACATTCGAGCGCCACCAGCGCGTACCCGCGAGCCTGGGCGCCAAGCGCGGCCGTGCGAAACATCTGCGCCGCGCGCGAATGCTCGCCTTCGGCCAGCGCGACACGTGCCGCTGCCTCGTCCACCCACGCCTGCGCCGGCCCTTCGCCCGACAGCACCCACGAATCAACCATCGCACGGGCCTCGGCGACAAGCCCGGCGGCCAGGAACGCTCGCACCGCGAACACCAAAGTCTGCGCGTATGGGGCCAGTCTTCCGGCCGCCGCTTGGATCAGCCGGGCTTGCTCGACGGCTTCCGGGATGCGGCCCGTGGCCAGACGCCATCCGATCTGCGCAGGGGCGTCGTACACAATGTCTTGAAGATCCACACGCGACTCCAACGGAGGAAGCGCGGCCCCCGCCTCCTCGGGCCGGTCGGCGGCAAGCAAGGCCGTAGCCAGTTGTGTGCGTGCCCGCCAGCGAAACTTCGCGGCGTCATGCATCTGGGCAACGGCGAGCGCATGCTCCGCTGCTGCAACCGCGTCGCCCACACGACCCTGCGCGAAGTGCACATATGCGTGAGAACCCGGCCTCCCAATCGCCGTCAGACCCGTCGCGGGCAGCCGGTCCGCCGCCTCGAGTGCCTCGTCGAAGTCGCCGAGCATGAGGTGCGCCCGCAGCCAGATCTCGTTCCAGCGCGCATTCCCCACGATCATGACGTAACCGCGATCCTCGGCTTCCCTGGCCGCGCGGCGAATCACCTCGACGCCCTCCTCAGCCCTCCCGGTCCCGATCATGCCGAGCCCGGCAAAGCTGAGGGCCCAGACCCGCTCGAAATCCGCGCCGGCCGCCTCCGCCACCTCTACGGCCTGGTTCGCCAACCGTAAGCATTCCTGGTCATCGAATTCGAATGCCGCCAGGCCGGCCAGTCTGACGAGTGCATTCGCAAGCTCCGAGGAAGGGTCCACTCCCGACAGCATGGCGCGAACAGCCTGGAACTCCTGGGACGAGCCCTTGGTGTCACCCATTTCCCACAGGGCGCGACCGAGCACAAGCCGGCATGCGGCAGCCTCACGGATCATCGACTCGGCTTCACATCCCCGGATCGCCTCTTCGAGCACCGGCCTGCTCCGGACTATCTGGAGGCCAAGCGCGAGCGCCCGTCCCAGCAACCCCAGGGCGCGCGCCCGCTGCACGCCGGCCGAAACATGCGGGAGCGCGCGTTCGAGGAGCAAGATCGCGTCGTTGTACGCAGTGGCGGTCATCGCCTGCTCGGCGACGTCAAGACACACGGGAACGGCCTCGCCGAACCGGCCGGCACCGAACAGATGATGCGCCAGCTCAAACCCGCGGCGCGGCTCCTCCGCAGACAGCACGTCGGCCGCGCGTGTGTGGAGCAACTGACGGCGCGGCGCGACGATCTCGTCGTAGATCGCTTCCTGAGTCAGCGCATGCCGCCAGAGAAAACGACCGAGCTGCGCGGTGTCTTCATGGAGGAGCTGCTGGGTCGTGGCGGTTTCGAGGGCGGAAAGGACGACGTCTTCGCCGCTGCGCGCAACCTCGACGAGCGTGCGGTAATCGAACGACCGGCCGAGGATCGCGGCGGCTTCAAGGATTGTGGCGTGCTCGGGATCGAATCTCGACAGGCGGAGCAGGATCGCTTCCCGGACCGTGGAGGGAATGCCGATCTCCTCGATGGGCTTGCGGTCCCAGCCCCCGGCAGTGACGAACACGTCTGCGCGGTCGATCGCTTCCTTGAGCATCTCCTCGACGACGAAGGGATTGCCTTCGCTGCGGGCGTGCAGCAGGTCCCGAAACTCGGGGCTGACGTCGGAAACGTCAAGGATCGCACCGATCATCGCGGCGACCCCCTCGGGCGGCAGAGGATCCATCGACACGATCTCGGAGCCCTCGGAGCGCCGCCATGCCTGCACGAGCGGACGAAGAGGATGACGACGGTCAAGCTCGTCGCTTCGGAAGGTGGCGACGATGAGCGCGCGCTCGCCGATCAGCCGCTTGGCGATGTGGTCGAGCATTTCGCGCGTTGAGGCATCGGCCCAGTGCACGTCCTCGATGACCAGCAGAAGGCCGCGCTCACGAGCGGGAAGGGAGAAGAGCGCGACCATCGCCTCAAGCAAGCGAAACTTGGCCTGACCGGGGTCGCCAACGCTCGCCGGTTCCCCCTCCGACAGTTGCGGGAAGAGCTGGGCAAGTTCGCGCCGGGAAGAGCCGAGTCGCTCGGCCACCGCTCCGGCCCCCTTCGTAGCGATCCAGTTCCCGGCGGATTCAAGGAACGGCAGGTAAGGAAGCTGCAGCGCGACTTCGCTGCATCCCCCCCACATCACCTGGAAACCGAGTTTTGTCGCGCGGGCGGCAAGCTCGGTCGTGACGCGCGTTTTTCCGACGCCGGCTTCGCCGCCTAGACCGATCAGTCGCCCCTCGCCGCGACTTGCAGCCAGCAAGGCGTCTTCCAGGGTGGATAGGGTCTCGTCCCGGCCGACGAGGACGGGGCACAGCGCTCGGCGGGCCACGGAAGCAATCTTCGCAGACGGCCGATCACCTGCGCCAGCCCGGCGCGCTTTACCTCTGGCTGAGGATCGTGCCGGGCACCGGCGCCGCAAGATCACGCACGCGCGCACCCTCTTCTGCGTAGAGCTTCTGACAAACGACGACACCCGGACCCAGCGTGACGGTTCCCTCGGCGGCAACACCGCCGTGGCGGTCCGAGCCGATCCAGGCGCCCGAGGCTATGTCCACGTTCGCGCCCGCCGACACGCACTCCCCTACCTGTGATCCGGCGCCGATGTGCACCGAGCCGCGCGCCGTCAGCGACCGGTCGGCACGGCAGTCCTGTTGCAACGACACGTCGCCCCAGGCGTGAACGCTTCCGTGGAAGCGAACGCCGCGTCCGGCTGCGATGGAACCCTCAACGATGAGATGAAAGGGCACGACGCTTCCCGGAGCCAGAATGAGGTCACCGCGGATGCGGGCCGTACCGGCCCCCAGGTACCACGCGTCGGCCGCCCCAAGCCATGACGGCTTCAGCGTGGCCCGCAAGGACAGCGGTTCGCGCGCGGAAAGAATGCTCTGCTCGGCTCGGATCAGCGCTCCGACGGCATCCAGGTCGCGGCCGGCGCCCAACGACAGGTCGCGCAGGGCCCGGTCGATCGGAGTGCCTGCCGTCAACAGCCACTCAAGGTCGGCGTCCAGCGAGCCATCCCACGCCTGGGGCTGCTCCAACGGCTGCGCAACGGGACCTCCCGTCGTGCGAATCGTCGGGGCGGCCGCAAA
>JBKKBA010000313.1:0-9061 GCA_046714275.1 Actinomycetota bacterium | reverse complement strand
TCATAGCCCATCGTGTGCAAGATGTCCCACAGCGCCAGCGAGTCCTTGCCGCCCGACACGCAGATCAGAAGACGGTCTTGCTTTTCAAACATCGAAAACTCGTCGATCGCCTTTTCGACCTGACCGTTTACGTAGCGCACGAAGCAGTCGTTGCAGAAGGCCGCGTTGGCGCGCGGAACCTCGACGTGGGCGCGCGCTTTACAACGCTTGCACTTGGCGACGGAATGGGGCTGCTTGGTCATCAGGTGGGCTCCGATCCGCCGGAGATCACGGGACGGATCTCGATCTCATCGCTTTCGACGAGCGGCTCCTCGCGAGTCAGCAGCTCGTTTTTTCGAATGACCAGCACCGTCTCCGGATTGAGATCCAGATGGCGCAGCAGCGCGCGAACCGACCGCACGCCGTCGACGTCCACCAGCCGCTTCGGATTTCGCAGGGTCACTTTCATGTCGCCTCTTCGATGACGTCGCCTTCGCTTTCGACTTTGAAGCATTGCCCGCCCCCGTCGCAGTCTGCGTTGCGGCCCGCTTCGCGATTGCTTGCGCCGCCGGTGAGGACGCAGGCTTCCGTGAGCGAACACCTGCCTTCCGTGACGGCTTTTCCAGCGTAGTCGCAGTGGCCGGGAGTGTCACTCGCGCCGCAGGGCCGGCCCCGCGGGAGTCCGAGCTATCCGCCGCCGCGCCTTTTCGCCCCCGGCGAGCCGGGAGTTCCGGGACGATATCGCCCGCAGGCTCGGCGGGCTGGATGGCAGCGGCCATCTCAAGCGCGCTCTGATCCGCGGCGACACGGGCTTGCTCACGGATCATCTCTCGCTCGATCTCTTCCCGGCCGGCAAAGGAGGCGTGCGAATACAGGAAGTATCCCAGCACGACGATCCACACGCCCTGGATGCCCTGCAGGATCCCTTCGGACGTCCACAGCATGAAGACCACGCCGCCGGCCATGAAGCCTCCGGCGACGATCTTGCCGCCCATCACCGCTACTTGGGTCGCGTGGATTCGATCGCCCGTGATGGCCCACATGGTGCTCCGCAAGACCCGCCCGCCGTCGAGCGGAAAGCCCGGGATCAGGTTAAAGGCCGCCAGAAGCAAATTGAAGGTTGCGAGAGTTCCCCACACGAAGTCGAAGTCATCGCCTGTGGAGCGCGTCACCGCGGTCAGGAGTCCCGCGATGCACAGGCTTGTCAGGGGTCCCGCCAGCGCGACCAGATACTCCTGCTTCGGCTCGTCGGCATCGCGACCGATTTGAGAAA
Organism: Actinomycetota bacterium; assembly: GCA_046714275.1. Taxonomy (GTDB): domain Bacteria; phylum Actinomycetota; class AC-67; order AC-67; family AC-67; genus JBKKBA01. The sequence continues at coordinate 7,809 of JBKKBA010000313.1, read as the reverse complement.
CTCCGCCCAACATGAACAGCACGATCCTTCGCGGCTGCAGTCCGAACACGTGCGCCACCAGGGTATGAGCGCCCTCGTGCAGCAGCACGAACACATAGAAGAGCAGCGTCAGCGCGACCGCGAGCGCCGCTCCGGAGATCTTTCCATAGGAGGGGGGAACGACCTGCGTCCGAAAGATCAGCGACAGCAAGGTCACCATGACCAGCCACGACGGCGTGAAGCCGATCTCGACCCCTTTGATGCGGAAGAGCACGATGATGCGCCCAGAAGCGCCGGAAGGAGACATGGCCATGTGTAGGTCCAATGCTACCGGGCCGCAGGTCCGGGGGATCTGGGGCGGGTGATCTGGGACGGGTGGCGCAGGGTCTAAGCGCTAAAGAGCGCGAGTGATCGAAGCCGTGCCGCTTCGGCAGACGATGACGCAGAAGGAAACCGAGACCGTTTGCGTTCCGGTTACCGGGACGGGACCGACGCAAATCAATCCCGTTCCGCCCGGCACGCACCCTCCCGCCGCGGGATTCCAGGTTCCGTTTGCGGCACCGACCACCGCGCTCGCGCAGCCAACACTGGTCGCGCCGGCGTATTGAACGCTGAAAGCCCACGCGGTTCCGACGCCGGCCCCCTGGATCACAAACGAGCCGCTGCACCCCAATCCAGAGGCCGTGCCCGTGCCGGCCAGGCCGCCTTGCGCACGCGCGGGCTGCATGCCGAAGGAAGCCGCAAGCACCAAGGCTGCGACGACGAGTCGAACCGCTGATCGCATCATCCGTGGTTCCCTGTCCCACAGAAACCGGCCGAGCACCGGCATCCCTTGAGGCCCCCGGTTACGTCGGGGGTGCCCCGATCGCTTTCCTTGCTCCCTTTCGTCTTGTTGCGTCATGTGGTCGTTGCGTGCTTTCGTCGTGTTGCGTCCTGTGGCTCTCGTGCGATCCCTCTACGGGACCGCAATTCGCGGCATCCGGCATTTCGGGCACGGGTAGGCTGCCCGGACGCCGGCAACATCTCCCAGCGCCAAGGTGACCTGCTTCCGCTCCCCCGGGTTGGGCGTGGTGAACATCGTGAGTTCCGCCGCGGCGGCTCCGTCCAGGTGCCCGATGCCGAGCCAATGACCAACCTCGTGAGTCAGCACCGATTGCAGGTCGAATCGCCGGACCAGCCCGGCGTCGGCTGCCGCCGGCGTGCATGATCCGTCGGTCGGCGCACAGGGCGTCCAGGCCCAAGGGATCAGCGCGTTGAGCGCGATATCGGCCTCGACGACCTTGCCGTTCTTGACCCACACACTGGCCGCGGCAAGCGTGCCGGCGTCGAGCTGGGTCCAAGCGATGACGTTCTGCCCGTCACCAAGCCGTGGAAGACTGGTGGTAGTCGAGACCGGAGCGACCTTGACCTTCGGGCTGGCAGAAGCCCAGGCGGCAGCGGCCCGGCTTGCCGCTTGAACGGCGTCCTGCTGTGGAACCCACACCTGAACTGGGTTCACCGAGAATTGGAGCGTCGCGAAACCCTTGACCGTCGGCCAGCGGTAGGGCTTGAGCGAATACGCCGCGCAGGTACGGGGGGCGGGGCATCCCCTCCTCGGGGTCGCAGCGCCTGCCCCGGGAGTAGCCAGACCCGCTGCTTGAGTGACATGTGTGAAGGCGGTTGCCTGAGACGTGAAGGCGGTTGCCTGAGACGTGGAAGAGGCGGACGGTACGGCGGCGGTCGTGGCCATCAGGATCACCGCTCGTATCATCCGCCCCCTGCTCACGTTGCTGCCCCCTAGGAAGATCTGCCTTCAGGTGAGCGTTCGCTCCCCCGGCCGGAACCATTTCCCTTCGCTGCGCCGGCCTGGGTGGCGGCGCCCTTTCCCTTACCGGTGCCCGTCGCACTGCCATCCACGGATTTTTGGATAGGCGGGTGGTTTTTGGGTGTTTGGCTACTGGTAGTCCGGGCGGAGCTGGACTGCGTGAATTGTGTCGACGAAGGCGCGACCGGCGTCGGGGGACCCGATGGAATCAGGTCTGCCGGAATCGGCTGGGTCCCGGAACCCCTTTCGTTGGATGCCGCGGCGCAGGTGGACTGAACATCGCCGCTTCCGGGTCCGACGTACATCGTCGCCAGGCAAGGAGTTGATGTCGCATTGCTGTCCACGCTCTCACCGTGGTTCCCCGCCGGCGTGGTCGCACCTGTCGCGGCGGGCGCACCGGCGGTGGCATCGACGTCCACCGATCCCGGGTTTGGCAACGAAGCCGCCGCGCCGGCCGGTATCCCCAGCGTGGTTCCCGGCGCGGCCGATGCCGCGGCCCGGGAGGCTTGGATGCTCAGCCCCAGCGCCTCTGCGACCTCTGCGGACAGTGCCCGGCCGGACACCAATGCCGCAAGGATGTCGGAGCGCACCGTGGAAGGCGCCTCTTGGAACAGATCGCTTAACTTGCCGTTCGTCTTTCGCAGAACGCCGGCCAGACGGTTCAAGATCCGAGCGTCGGTCGTGTTCCGAAGGATGAGCCCGGTGCCCAGCTCAAGCGACTGCTGCATCCGATCCAGTGTCTGGGGAATCAAGTCGGTACGATCCAACGCCACCAGCTGATCGACTTCGTGCAGACGCCGTTCGGCGAAGTCCAGATGGGCAAACCCGTCGGTGATGGGTCCACCGAACAGGCTCACTCGCAGGTTCTCCATCCGGAGCTTGATCCCGTACAGCGGTGTGCCGGGAAGCGCCGAGCCGCTGGCCACGACCGGCAGCGCCACGGCCAGCACGGCGGCGATGGCGGCAAGCATTGCCTTGCGAACGACAAAACGCCGCCGCGGCAATGCGGTCACCGTGGCGGTTGGGTGCGAATCCTGGATCGAGGACGCGACCGGCGCTGGGGAAGCCGCCGGGGGGGAACTGATGACGGACAACCGGCGCACCGGCGCCTCCTCGATCACTTCACTCAGAAGCCGGGCTTCAAGACGCGCCACGAAACCGGGGTCGATCTTGGGGTCCGGGACGGCAACCAAGGCGCGAGCAATTCGCACGAGACCGCGAAGCTCGGCCGGAGCCTGGGCAACGGGATACTCCAGGGCGCGCGCAAGCGCGACCTGTGGCTCGGCAACCGTGTTCGACATTCCTCTCCCTTCCTCCAACAACGAAAAACGAGGGACCACGGCGCGCGTTCTACTTTTTTTCGCCGGGAAGGGCACTTTCTCGGGATCCGGTAGGTGACCTGGGGATATGAGGCGTTTCCTCGCTTGCCGCAGAGCGTGGCGAACACAACGAAAGGGCCCCCAAAGGGAAGCCCCTTCACATGATTCCGAAAGCCCGGGGGGCGGAGCCCGCTCAATAGGCCGCGCCAGGTCCGGTCCTTCTGCCACGAACGGGCGACCGCCCCCGAAGCTTTCGAGTACGAGTCCGTTACGAGTCCGTTACGAGTCCGTTACGAGTCCGCTGCCGAGTCGCGCATGACGACCTGAAGGCCGATCAGATCGCCCCACTGAAGTGCGCGCTGCGTGGCGTTGTTCGGGAAGTACCGCTCGTACATGACCAGGTTGTAGTCGGGTGCGTCTTCCGCATCGGTGGGCCACGTGTTCTGCGAACCCGGATTCGGATGCTGCAGCCCGACCGCGTGTCCGATCTCGTGCATCAAGATCGACTGCACGTCACGATGGTTGTTGCACGTCGGACCGCAGATGAAGGCGACGGCCCCGACAGCCAGCCCGGTGACCATCGGCGCGCCGGACCAGTACCACGGGTGGCTGGAATTCAGGACGATATCGACGTCGGAAATTCGATTCCCGCCGGCGGGATCCAAGGTCACGTTAGCCAGCGCCGTATACGAATTTGGTCCCAGCGCATCCCAGCGGATCACGTTGACGCCGTCGGATGGATCCACGACCCCCATCGCGCCGACGGATTCGATGCATACGATCTTGGTGCCGCCGCACGCAGACGGCCGCGTCCCCGTACCGCTGACGGGCGACGGCGCGTCCCACACCGAAGCTGCCTGGCGAGCGGCCTGCTCGAACTGCGTCTGGCCCCCAAGCAGAGTTGCAAGGCTGGACGGCATTCCGGCGATGTTCAACTTGAAGCGAATCGGAAGCTTGGATTTGCGCCAGTGCAGGCCGCAATACTTGTAGGCGTGACCGCCTGGGCCGGTCTGCAGGGCCGGGCACGCGGTTGACGCGACTTGGTCCTTTAGGTCGCCAAGTGGGAGCGGAAGCTGGGAATGCGCAGGCGGGCCGATCAGCGCCGTCATCAGCGCTGCGGCCGCCATGAACTTGATCCTGCGCGTGGTCCTTGCCCCCTTCAACCGAACTAGCCGGCCGAGATCATCGTTCCCAGAGCGGCGAGAGCCTTGGAGCGAACTCGCTCGATCCGGGCCAGCGCCTCGACCATCTTCAGGTCGATTTCCCGCTGCGTACGGTCCAACGAGTCGCCTTGGCGACGCGATGCGCTGATGCGCTTCTTATTGCCCCCACTCGGCTGCATGATCCGCGAACCTCCCTCAATGTCCCCGGCGCGGTGTTTGTTGCGGGTGTGTCCCTCGCATGGTGAAAACGAACTAGTACCCCGTTCGTTCGAGCCACAAGAGGGGGCGTTTCACCGGAAACCGGAACGCCGGGCGGGAATTTTCGGACGTTCGGAGAGGGTCAGCTGGTGTAGCTGAAGGTTCCGGCCAGGCCAATGGTCAAGGTGACGACCGCATAATTGGCTTTGGCAGGGATCTGCTGAGTGCAGGTTGGGCTGTTGCTGGTGCACATGGCGTCCCCCGCAGGCTTCGCCGCGAGTCCACTGATCGATTCGTAGAAAAAGATGTCGAAATCCTCAAGAGTGGTCACTCCGCCGGTCTTCCTGAGGGTGAACGACCCGTCTTTGTCGCTCAGGGGGAAGACGTAGCCGACCAGGCCGTTGATCCGTCCCAGATCCGAGTACAGGATGCGCGACGGAGCCGGAGAGCCCACAAGGGGCAGCAAGATCGAGCCGTTGACGCTATCGGCGCGCGCCGGCGCGCCGGAGAAGACCACGGCAGCAATCAGCGAAACCACGGTAAGTCGTTTCAGAGCTTTCCCTCCCCCGAGCCATCGGGATAGTCGTCCGGGTCCTTCGCCATCCAAAGGCCCCCTTCCTGCCCTTGCTTGCTGTTTTGCCCATCCGAAGGCCCACAGAACCGTACGATTCGGGGAAATGGAAAGTGCGATCCCACAACAAGAGAGGGGACCCGAAGGTCCCCTCTGGTCTGCCTTAAGCCTTCTTAGTTGTCGCCGAGGTCCTCGCTCTTGCAGATCACGACGGACGGTCCGGCCAGCCAGTCGCCCAACTGCTCGCTGAACAGGATGTCGCATTGGTCCTGGACATCGACCGGGTTCTGAATCGTCGTCGGAGGCTGCGGATCCTTCGAGCCGTTTGAGCCCGGCTTCGCAGAGTCCGTGCTTGAGCCGGTGGTTGCCGTCGAGCTGCTTCCCCCGGTGGCCGGCTCGGTCCCCGTTGCGACCGCACCAAGACCGGAGGCCGCCGCGGGCAGGCCGCTCAAACCGAGCTCCCGTGCCAGTTGGTCGGTCAGGTCCTGGGCGATGCCGATCGCGCGGTCCAGCGCCGGCCGTGCGTGTCCGGGCGCCATCTTGCGAACCCGGTCCAGCCGCTTCACGTCCGCGGCCAGCATGCCCGCAAACCGCCTGATCTGATCCGCCGATCCGTAGGCCGAAATCACCTTAACGGCCTGGGTCTGCAGCAGTCCGGCACGCTGAAGGACCTCGTCGATCCGAGCAGCCGGGTACCCCAGGGCCACCATCTCGGCCCCGTAGCCGATCCACTTGCGGGCCACCTTCTCCATCGCGAACGCCCGCTCGACACCGTGGGTCTGCGAGATCGCGTGGTTTTGCCGCCACTGCTCGATCCCGAAGAACGGACTGCCCGGCAGCGCCGATGCGCTTGCCACGACCGGCAGAGCCATCAGCATCGCTGCCGCGATGGCCGACACCAAGGCCTTGCGCACCACGAAACGGCGGCGAGGAAGAGCGATCACGTTCGGAGCGATCCGCGGCTGGGCCTGGATGGGCTGCTGCGAAATCGGCTGGGGCTTGACGAGCCGTAGCCCCGGACGAACCGGTGCCGCGATCTCAGACGCCGGTGCCTGCGCGTCGAACTCGGCCATGAGCGTGGCTTCCAGCCGCGCGATGAACCGGGGGTCGATGTCCGGGTCCGGCAGCGTTTCCAGCATGTCGGCGATTCCGGCCAGACGCTTGATCTCGTCGGAGGCTGGCGCAGCCGAGCCCTCCAGCGCGAGCGCAAGGTTGAGCGTGGTTTCCATGTGCGCCTTCATCGGTCTCCGTCTCCATCTCCGAAGCGAGCCGCCTCGGCCTCGGTGATGTCACCGGTACGGCCGTTGGTCTGCGCTCGCACGCCTTGTGGGCGAATCTTCAGAGCGGCAGGGGCGTCCACGACGCCGCGAGCCACAAGGATCTTTTCGAGGGCCTTCAGTCCGCGGAACTGCAGTGTGCGGACGGTTCCCTCCTTCTTGCTCATGCATCGGGCCACATCCTGGACGCCCATGCCGTGCAGGAAGCGCAGCGTGATCACTTCCTGCTGGTCGGGGCGGAGCCGCTTGATGGCCTTGTAGACCTCGACATTGGTGAACCGCTCCATCGCCGCGGCCTCGGCCGGGGCGTTCTCGCCGGCAGCGTCCTCGGGCATCTCGTCGTTGAGAACCTCGAGCCGCGCCCGCGAGGACTTGGCCTCGTCGAGCACCAGGTTGCGCGCGATGCGCATGAGCCAGGCGCCGAAGTCGGCACCCGTCCAGTTGAAGTCTTGGATTTTGCGAAGGGCGCGGAGGAAGACTTCGGCGGTCATGTCCTCGGTCTGCGCCTTGCTGCCCACGCGATAGAACAGGAACTTGTAGACGCTGGGCAGGTACTGCCGGTAGAGCGCGGCGAAGGCCTGACGGTCCCCCTCTTTCGCACGCGCAACGAGCGCCTCGGTTTCCGGCGCCGCTGGGGTCACTTGAACCGTGACCGAAGAAGTCGTGACGGAAACAGTCAGGTCGCCTGCCGGCTCTTGAGCCGCAGCGGCCTGCTGCTTCAATGCTGTCGCGTCGTTTGGAGTCATCCTCGCAGCCCCAGCAGTCTCTCCCTCAAGAGACCGCCCCTCCGTTGAGGATCGGATTCGCCAACTGTACTTGGCTCTCCTTCCTTAACGAAACAGGTACCCAACCGTTTCGATCTTTTTCAAGAAACGACTTTCAAACCAAAAAAATATGGTTTGGGATCGCAGGTCTGACCTGGTTTGACCTGGTATTACGGCGTTGAAAGGGCCAGAAAAATTTCTCTGGACAATTCCGCCGCAACGACGGGAGACACCCCGGAGGGGTCGAGATTCGGACTTACCTCCACCAGATCGACGCCGACGATGCGCAGTCCCTGAAGGCTCAGCAGTGAGGACCGAAGCTCCTTGTACGTGGCACCGCCGGGCTCGGGGTTTCCGGTGCCCAGCATCTGTCCCGGGTCAAGCACGTCCAGGTCGCACGAGACGAAGACCGGCTTGCCCAGCAGGGCCGCACGAATCTGCGGCGTGATGTCCACCTCGGGAGACCATAGGGTCAGCATCTTGTCGGCATCCGAGAACTCCTCGCGGGCGCCCGAGCGGATGCCCAGGGCGATCGTCGGATTTCCCGACATCGCCATGTGGCGCGTCCCGCAAGCGTGCGACAGGTCGGTGCCGTCGTAGGCAGGGCGCATGTCCAAGTGCGCGTCGTAGACCAGGTGCACCAGGTCGGGATGGACGCGGCGCGCCCCGCGGGTCGTGCCGATCGACACGCTGTGGTCACCGCCGATCGACAGGACGAACTTGCCGGCGCGCAT
>JBKKBA010000312.1:0-2853 GCA_046714275.1 Actinomycetota bacterium | reverse complement strand
CTCCCCTGCCGATGCCGACTCCGGGATAGGGCGCGAAGGCTGGGTCTCCCGGCCGGCAGCGGCGAAGGATGGTTTGGGCGGCAACGTCGGCCGCGTTCACCCAAGCTGCCACATCGGGGTCCCACCGCATCGAGATCCGCAGCGTTGGATCAACCTGGCCGGTTGCCTCGCCTTTGACCCACCGGTCAAGCGTGTCCGCGCGCGCATCCGGGCCGGTCAGGCACAACGACAGCGACGCCGTCGCCGCGACCGGATCATCGGTCTGGGTGGCGATCCAACTTGAGGTGGTCCGGCATGCGCGGGGACCAAGCCCGATCCGCAAGGACAGGGTGGCGGCGTCGGAGGTCGGCTGCGCCCAGGCGATGTCGGCGACGCCGGACCAATTGCTTGCGTACTTGGTCGTGGCGGTGGAGTCCTGGTGCAAGAAGTCGGCCGCAATCGCAGAGCGGAATACTGCGTACTGTGTCTGCTCCTCGGCTCCCGACGGCGCCCAGCCAAGCCCCGTCGCTCCAAGCAACAATGCAAAGATCGCAGCCCGGCTCTTCTTCATGGTGCCCCCCAATGTTCGTGTCCTTCTTGCTGCTTCTGTAGAGAGTAGCAACCCCGGCCAGGTCTGACATCCGGCTGCACCCGAGCACCCGTTAAGGGTGCACCCCGACCGAGTTGAAGGCCCGTCGTCCCGGATGTGGGTTATCCCTCACGGCCTCGCGCCTGCGGCCGCTTCTCTTAGAGGAGGCGTCGCACGACGAGCCCTAAGGCGACGGCGGCGGACGCAACGGCGGCGTCTCCGGTAGCCACGTCGGCCCGGCGAAGCACGCCGGTGGCAAGAAGCAGACAGTCGGCCATCGACAGCGGCGATTCCCGGTGGTGGTAGTAATCGCTTCTCACGGCCGCGGCGGTACGCGCCTCCATCTCTCCGACCGAAACCACGGGGAGCACCCCGGCGATCAGCGGTTCGAGTACGTCGTCCACGCGGTCGCGGTCGAAGCCCCGGACTCGGACCAGGACGTCGATCGTTTCCGCCAGGTTGACCGAGACGATCGCAGCATCGTCGGAACGCAACAGAGCATCGACCTTCGAGGCAGACGCTTCTTCGGCCAGGAACGCGATGAGGCCGGTCGCATCAATCAGGATCACCGACCGAACTTCCTGCGCTCCGCCGCTGCCTCCTCACGCCGAAGACGGTTCACGTCCCCCGACGCGTTCCGTCCGCGCGCAGGGAATGCGCCACGAGCGGCAGCGATCGGATAGTCGGGCATCGGCCGGATGACCAGCCGGGAGCCTTGATCTTCGATGATCAGTTGAGTCGTCGCCCAGCGTCGCCGAACCTCTGCAGGGATCGAGATCTGCCCGCCCTTCGAGATTCTCGTAACCATGAAATAACAGTAGCATCCATGAAAAGATGAGTCAATTCATGGACATCTCTGTCGAGCGATGCGAACGGCGCGAACGGCGCGAGGTACGACGCCGCGCTCCAGATCTACACCAGCCGCGGTATCGGGCGGGCCTGGATCGACCGAGTCCAAGCCGACCGCAATCACGCGACGTAGTCAGACCGAGCTTTGGTGATCACGCCAGCCAGTTCTCGAAACGCAAGCCGGGCACTCGCGCGAAATGCCGCGCGTTGCCGCTGACGAGCGTCAGGTCCAGCGCCAGTACGATCGACGCGATCCGCAGATCGGGCTCGGCCAGACGACGCCCTTCGCTCTCCAGGCGCGCACGCAGCGGACCGTAGATCTCGGCAGCCTGGGCATCGAACCCGTGGATCTGCCAAAGGGAACCGACGATGGCGCGCATCCGCTCGACGATCTGCGGATCCGAGCGCTTGGCCAGTCCGTAGGCGATCTCTCCGATCGTGATCGAGGTCGTCGATTGCTCCTCGATGTCCAGCGCGGCGGCGCGGCGAAGCAAGCTCAGTGGGGGACGCGGCCATCCGAACGCGCTCAGCACGTCGGTATCGAAGCAAAAACCCCTCATCCCAGGTCGGGAGCGGGCCGATCCTTGGCGCGCCGCCGCTCGCGGTAGATATCGCCGACCATCTCTTCGGCTTCCGCTTGGCTCCAATCCGAGAACAGGCCCAGCAGCGACAGGACACCGCGAGGGCGAAGGCGATCGGGGGGCGCCTCCTCGGGTCGCACGAGCGCGACGGCCGGCTTGCCGCGACGCTCTATGACAAAGCGCTCCCCGCGCGCTACTCGGTCCAGCAACTCCCCGAACCGCCTCTTTGCCTCAGCAACCCCGAACGTCTCCATCATGTCATTCCGATCATTAAGACTTTGATGGCACACTATGACATTCAAACCCGCCCTGGTCCAGTCTGACTCTGAAGGCATCATGATGCCTCCTGACATGATGCTATGATGTTTCAATGAGAACGACGGTAACCCTTGACGACGATGTTGTCGCGCGCATCAAGCGCGTGGCGCACGAGCGCGGGCTCTCCTTCAAAGACGCCATCAACGCACTGCTGCGCGCCGGCCTGGGGGCGGGCGCTAAGCCCAAGCCGTACCGGGTACCGTCCAGGCCCTTAGGTCTTCGCCCCGGATTCGACTTGGACAAAGCGTCGCAACTTGCTGCGGCGCTGGAGGATGACGAACTCATCCGCAAGCTCGAGATGCGCAAGTGAGAATGGTCGATGCCAACATCCTCATCTATGCGATCGACGAGCATTCGCCCAAGCACGCGCCTGCCAAGGCGTGGCTGCAAGACCGCCTATCCGGTTCGGAGACTGTGGGGTTTTCCTGGAACGTTCTGCTCACCTTCCTTCGCCTAAGCACGAATGGGCGCATTTTTGAAAACGCCCTGCCGGTCGATGAGGCGTTCGACATCGTCGATGGATGGCTGGCTCAGCCG
>JBKKBA010000311.1:0-3852 GCA_046714275.1 Actinomycetota bacterium | reverse complement strand
ACACGCCGATCTGTGGCGGGCGAAGTAATTTTGAGGGGATATCTAAGGCTCGGTACGGACGGGACGGCCGCCTTCTCTTTCAAGGAGCGTGAAAAGGACTATGGAGGGATCCATCTCGGAGTACCTGCTTCCTCAACCGCAGATCTTCTTGCGTTGACTGACGAGCTCGCCATGTCACCGCCGGGCCACTCCCGTAGGTTGCCTCTGCTGTCTGTTCCACCGGAACTCCCTCGCCGCATCCTTGGTCGCGGCGGATATCGGCCGCTCGTCTCGCTTCGCATCGGCACGTCGGTCAATTCTGTGACTCGTATTCAGACCGGCGGCCAAGCCGGCACCGTCACACTCTCGGCACGTGGGCTGAAGGAATTCCGGCATGCTATTACGCTGGTGCACGGCGTTGGTGGAGATGTGTTAGTCGCGGGCGACTCGGGATTGTGGACAGACCGGCTCTGGTTATGGCCTCTTGAGCGGCGGTAGGGAAGAGACACTGACACTTGATCGCCTGGGGGTAGGAGTACGCCCGATTGCAAAAGCAAGCACGTGGGCGGCAGAATCAACATTGGCTCCTCACGCGCATAGCTACTCGCGGTTGCCGATCAGAGTGGACTGATTTGGGGCGTACGAAGATCGACATGGTGTTCTAGAGATAGGCGCGGGAGTCGACCCAGTAATACCCGCGGCAGCATAGAGAACTCAGTCAGGAGGTACTTGAACAGAACGTCGGCTATTGCGAAAGCGAGCAAGAGGTCGCGGGGTCGAATTGCCCGGCCGGCGACTGCTGAGCACGCGATTCAAGGGAACGGATATTCGCCGCATCCGATGGTCGCGCTGCAACGGAGGATCGGGAACCTTACCGTTGGCCGACTGCTCTTGACAGGCCGTGTTCAGGCGAGCTTCGACGTCAGCCAGCCGGGTGAGGCGTCGGAGCATGAGGCAGACCGTGCCTCGGAGCGGGTCATGCGTCCTGCCTGGGAAGGCGAACAGATCCCGGCCCCGAATGGTCTTACGCCGCTTGACTCCACCGGGATGCCTGGCCCGGTGCGCGCTCAGATGGAGCACACGCTCGGCGCCGACTTCTCGGACGTCACTGTCCGGACGGATTCGGCGCGTGCCCGGGAGCTCAAGGCCCTGGCTTTCACTCAGGGCAGCGAGATCCACGTCGCCCCGGGGCATTGGGCTCCGGACACGGTCCGGGGCCAGAAGCTCCTCGGGCACGAGCTCAGACACGTGCTCCAGCAGCGGGCTGGCAGGGTGAAAGCGACGGCGCCGCTCGGCGGGGCGAACCTGAACGACGACGCGACGCTCGAACGGGAGGCCGACGCTGTCGGCGCGCGCGCGGCGGACACGGAGGGCCCTCGCGGCCTGCCTGCCACGGCAACGGTCCGAGCAACTCCACAGCCGGTCGCCGCGGCCTTGGGCGGCGTGGTGCAGAGACTCCCCGCGCCAGAAGCGGACCCCGCGCACGATCCCCTGCTCGACGAATACAGCAACGATACCGGCTTGCCGCGGGATACGGCGTCGCAACACGATCCGGGTTACAGGGCGTGGCTGACTTTCCGGGGTCTGGATCGGCTGGCCGTGGAAGAGCTCATGGCGACCCTCGCCGAAATCGAGGCCCGAGGCGGGCTCAACGCGCTGATCGCCAGCTCCCGGTTCTCCATCGCATTCCACTACACGAGGCTCGTGACGGCGATGCAGGTCGTGCGTCAGAGCCGCGGTGCGGGCGCCAACTCGGCGACGGCCCTCGCGACGATCTCGGCGTCCGGGTTGCCGGCGGACGAGCAGGCGGCGATGTCCCACTACGTGCGAGTGCCCACCGCGCGGCGCCCCGATCAGCGCATTGCGATCGCGCCGGGCGGCGCCGCCGCGCTTCCCACCGCCGACCTCGCGCACGAGCTCGGATACGAGCTCGACCCGAGCAGTCGCCCTGCGCCCGCACCCAAGCCGAAGCCGGTTCCCCCGGGCAGTCCGCCGCCGCCCACCCCCGCGCCACCCCCGCGCATCCCCTGGGACGGTGCGGACGGCGCGGTCTGCGCGCCCGCCGCGCGGGCGGCCATGCAGGCCGAGCTGTTCAAGGCGTATGACGCCTACTTGAAGTATGTCCGCCCTCGGGTGGTGGCCGCACTGACCAAGCCGCGCGTGCCCTTTGCCACGCCCGCCGCTCCCGCCGCCGGCGCAGCGCCGAAGCCCACCGGCGTGGTCGACATCGCCAACCAGGCGCGGGCCGTGCTCGAGGCCCGTTACGCGACCAGCATGGACGCCGCGGCGCCGAGCGCCGGGGTGACCGCCGGACGCGCCCCGCGCACCACCGCGCCCGGCGCCCAGAACATCTTCGACCCGACGATCGAGGCCGATCGGATCGCTCTGACCGGAAAGGCGGACCTGGCGCCGGACATGGCCTGGTGGCTGTTCGGGAACGACCGCCCGGGGGCCGCCGGCGCCCCCGGTACACGGCGCTTCGCGACCGAGATCCTGGCCGCGCATCGCTACTCGACGCAGGATCCCGGGGCCGAGAAGTTCCGATGGGACGTGGCAAAGGCTTATGCAGCCGCCTCCACGCTCGTTCCCAACAACAGGCGTCACTTGATCGACTTCCGGATGACGGTGAGCGAAGCGGATCCCAGGCCGATCGCGAAAGGAATCACGGTTCAGTCGTCGTTCGATCCGGGCGCGAAGCCCGACCGGGCGGAGCTCGCAGCCCGTTGGAGCATCCTAGGGACTGCGACCCACGAGAGCCTTCACCTGCGCACGCACCCGGCGTTCGAAGCCGCGGATCAAGGGCGCGACACCATGAAGGAAGGCTTCGTCGAGATGTTCACGATCGCGACGCTCAACTCGGACATCCTGCCGCGCGCCCGGGCCGGCAGCGTCGAGCCGCTGCGACGGACGGTGGAAGGGGCACTGTCTCCGGCAAAGCCCGACCCGACGATCATCACAAACAGGGTCACGCCGACCGAGTACGTCGCGCACCGCGCGCAAGCGGAGCGCATCCGCGACGGCGGCACGCCCCCGGGGGGCGCCGCTCATGCAGGCGTCGGCGAAGCGGCGGTGCGGGCCGCGTTTTTCCAGGGACACGTGGAGTACATAGGGCTCGCGCGAACCGGCGCCCAGGCTCCGGGGCTTCCGGCGGCGGGCGCGAAGCCGGGGACGCGGATTCCCGGCGGGATCACGGGTCTCGACGATCTCGCGCGCAGGAGCGGCGTGCCCCGCCCGACCATCGAACGGGACAACCCCGGGATCACCGACACGTTGCCCGCGACGGCCACTCTCGCCGGCTGCCGGGAGCATTGGTTCGTCGCCGGCGAAACGCGCGCGAACATCGCTGCGCAACACGGGGTGTCGGAAGCGGACCTCGTGCGTGCCAACCCGGACATCGCGATGAGCGCCGCGACCAGCGGATGGGGGGCGTTGCCCGTGGGGCAGAAGCTCCTGATACCTGCGCATTGATGTGGCCCGCTTTGCGCACCTCGTCGCTGCGATTGGAATTCTGGCCACGGCGTGTGGCGGCCAGCGGATTCTGGAAGGAGATACGCACGGCGAGAAGAGGCTCGAGCCCGCGAAGGGGAGGACGATGAGTACCGTCGATCCGGCGACGCGCTACCGCGAGTACCTCGCGACGTTCGGGATCACCGAGCCCGGTGACCGCATCGCGGAGCTGAGCGATCTCGATCTCGGGGACGTAGGGTTCTTCGCCTACGACAGCAGCGACGGCCTGAGGCTCAAGGTCGCCGTCACGCCCCGCGGGATCGTTCGGCCGGGCGGACACTCCGACGACGACTGGTACGGCTTCCTGAAAGGGTTACCCGACGCCGCCTCCGGAGCCGAGCGGATCGCGTGGCTGGAGTCCGACTC
>JBKKBA010000310.1:0-6056 GCA_046714275.1 Actinomycetota bacterium | reverse complement strand
GCGATGCACCGGTCCAGCAGGCCGCGCAGGATCGGATCAACCTTTTCGTCCAGGAACTCCGTGTATTCCTGGGGCGACTGCGACCGCTTGCGCTTGTAGTTCCACTGGTTCTTGTACAGCGCCGCCTTGTTGAGATAGCGGGCAACCTCGGCGACGCCGATACCCTTCAGAACGCGGCTTCCCCGGAAGGGCGGCACCGGAACATCCACGTCGGTCCGCACCGTCGAGCGCGCCGTCTCCGAAGTGACGGCAACCGCCTTTCCGACGGCGCGCGCGCGCTTGGGCTTAGGTGAGGCAAGCGACCCCCCCCCTCGCTTCGCCTGCATGATGGCATCCATCGTGTGCAGTCCCTCAAAGGCATCGCGACCGTAGAAAACGCTGCCGCGGTACAGGTCGCTCAGATCGTGTTCCACATAGCCGCGTGTCAGCGCCGCGCCGCCCAGCAGCACCGGATAGTGGTGCAGGCCCCGGCGATTGAGTTCTTCTAGGTCCTCCCGCATGACCACCGTGGACTTCACCAGCAGGCCGGACAGGCCGATCGCGTCGGCTCGTTCGCGCTCGGCGGCTTCGATGATCGCCGAGATCGGCTGCTTGATCCCCAGGTTCCGGACCGTGTAGCCGTTGTTCGTCAGGATGATGTCCACCAGGTTCTTGCCGATGTCGTGAACGTCGCCGCGAACGGTCGCCAGCACCAGCGTGCCCTTGCCGCCGTCGGTGCTGCGCTCCATGTGGGGCTCTAGATGCGCGACCGCAGCCTTCATCGTCTCGGCGGACTGCAGGACGAACGGAAGCTGCATCTCTCCCGACCCGAACAGGTCGCCGACGATCTTCATGCCCTCAAGCAGCGTGTCGTTGATGATCGTCAGGGCGGGGCGCTCCTGAAGGGCCAGATCCAGATCAGGCTCCAGCCCGTCGCGCTCGGCGTCCACGATGCGGCGCCGCAGCCGCTCCTCCAGCGGCAGGTCGGCCAGGCCGGGACCGATGTCGCGCTGGGTCGTGGCGCCTTCAAACAGCGCCATGAACGCCGGCAACGGATCGTAGCCCGCGCGACGGCGGTCGTAGATCAGATCCAGCGCGACGTCGCGCTGCTCTTGCGAGATCTTGGCGACGGGAAGAATCTGCCGCGGCGAGACAATCGCCGCATCCAAGCCATGCGCGACGCATTCGTGAAGGAAGACGCTGTTCAGCACCTGGCGCGCGGCCGGGGACAGACCGAACGACACGTTCGACACGCCAAGCGACGTGAACGCGCCGGGAATCTGGCGCTTGATGCCGGCGACGGCTTCGATCGTCTCGATCCCCGCGCGGCGCTGCTCTTCCATGCCGGTCGTGATCGGAAACGTCAGCGTGTCGAAGATCAGATCCTGCTCGCGCATCCCGTATTCCCCGACGACCACGTCGCGAATCCGCCGGCAGACGGCAAGCTTCCATTCCGCGGTGGTCGCCTGGCCCTGCTCGTCGATGGCCAGCGCGACGCACGCAGCGCCGTAGCGCCGGGCCAAGCCCAGGTTGCGAGCCAGGCGAGACTCCGGCCCGTCGCCCTCTTCCAGGTTGATCGAATTCACCACCGCGCGCCCGCCGATCAGCTTCAGCGCGGCCTCGATGACCGGCGGCTCGGTCGAGTCCACAAACAGCGGCAGCGTTACCTGCGTGCGGTACCGCGACACCAGCTCGATCATGTCGGCGACACCGTCGCGCCCCGTGAAATCGACGCAGACATCCAGCGCGTGCGCGCCCTCGCGCACCTGCTCTTTGGCGACCTGCACGGTCTGATCCCACTCACCGGCTCCGACCAGCTCCTTGAACCGGCGCGAGCCCTGCGCGTTGGCTCGCTCACCGATCACGAAGAAGGACGTGTCCTGCCGGAACGGCTGCGCGATGTACAGCGACGCGCAGGACGGGTCCATCGACGGCGTTCGCGGCTTCGGCGCGCGGCCGGCGAAGGCATCCGACAGAGCCCGGATGAACTCGGGGGTCGTCCCGCAGCATCCTCCGACGATGGACGTCCCGAACTCCTCGACGAAGACGCGCTGATGCTGGACCATCTGCACCGCCGTCAGCGGGTAATAGGGCTGACCGTCCCGAAGCTCGGGCAGGCCGGCGTTGGGAAGCACCGACACGGGACGGCTGGAGGCTTGGCACAGGTAGCGAACGTGCTCGGTCATTTCCAGCGGGCCCGTCGCGCAGTTCAGACCGATCACGTCGATGATCGAGTACGGGTCAAGGGCCGCCAGCGCCGCGGCGATCTCGGTGCCCAGCAGCATCGTGCCGGTCGTTTCGATTGTGACCTGCACGATCAGCGGCAGTTGCCGGCCGGCCGCGTCGAAGGCGTCCATCACGCCGCCCAGCGCCGACTTTAGCTGCAGCATGTCCTGGCAGGTCTCGACGATCAGCAGGTCGGCGCCGCCGTCGATCAACCCGCGCGCCTGCGTGCCGTAGGACTGCGCCAGCTCGTCAAAGGTCGCGTGCCCAAGGCTTGGCAGCTTCGTGCCGGGACCCATCGACCCGGCAACCCACCGCGGGCGGTCGGTGTACGACGTGGCGACGTCGCGGGCGATCCGCGCGGCGGCGACGTTGATGTCGTAGACCCGATCGCCCATGTCGTACTCGGCTTGCACGACCAGGTTGCCGCCGAAGGTGTTGGTTTCCACGGCGTCGGCGCCGGCGTCCAGATAGGCGGCGTGGATGGCGGCGACCACGTCCGGCCGGGCGAAGTTCAGGACCTCGGAGTTGCCTTCCTGGCCCTGATAGTCGTCCAGCGTCAACCCGGCGGCGTGAAGCTGCGTGCCCATGGCGCCGTCGAAGATCACGACGCGCTCACGCAGCGCTTCCAGGAAACCGCTCACGCGGCGGATTCTAGCGGCGGTTGGAACTCCCCCTTGGCGGTCGGCCGGGCGATCGATCCCGTCTGAAGGAACCGTAGCAGCCCCGCGGCGACCGGTTCCGGGAATTTCTAGGCAGGCCGGTTCTCGTCGGGGATCTCGGCCAGGATCGGGTTGGTCTGGTCCCGCTCGCTCAGAACCCGGGGCCCTTCCGGCCAGGTGATCCCGATCGCCGGGTCGTCGTAGCGGATTCCCAGCTCGTCCGAGCCGTCGTAGTACTGATCCACCAGATAGGTGAGCGTGGTATCGGTGATCGCATAGAAGCCGTGCGCGACCCCCGGCGGAATGTACAGGCCGACCCCATCCAGATCGATCGTGGTCGAGGCCTGGAAGGTCGGCGACTCCGCCCGGAAGTCGAACAAGCCGGCGATCGCCTGTCCGGAAACGGGGTACCAGTAATCGGCCTGGAACAGGTGATAGTGCATCCCGCGCAGCGTTCCGGCTACCGAATCACTGCGATTGGACTGCACCATCTCGCCCGATCCGGGGACCAGCGACCGCCGCCACGTCTCGACGAAACGGCCCCGCTCGTCGGCAAAGTCCTTCAAGCCGACGACGTAGACGCCGACGATATCCTTCAACTCGTTGACCTCGAACATGAAGCGCATGGTAGTCGAGCCAAAGGCGCCCCGCGCGCCCCGCTCGATTACCAGGCAGACTTCACGCGCTTGCCCAGGACGATCGCTGCCGCGATAAGCAGGCCGGCCAGCGGACCGTGCTGCGCGACGCCGGTAGCGGGAAGCTGCCGTCGCCCCTTGACGCCCTTTACAACGGCCGGGAGCTTGGGTTTGGGCTTGACCTTCGGTACCGTCACCGGCGCACCCAGGAAGCTGGGGCCGCCCGATTGGCGCGCGAAGGCCGGCAACGCAACCGCTCCGTCCCGGCTGGTGTCGGAGTACGCCGCAACCATCCGGCCCGTCGCGTCGATCTCGATCGAGAAGTAATCGCCCAGGCGCCGGTCGATGCCCTGTGCCTGGCAGGCGGTGCCTCCCATGCAGATACTGCCGCGGTGGAACGGCTGCCGCGTGACCTGTGCGACGCTGAAACCCGGGCGCCCCGAACTCTCACAACCCAGTCCGCTGGTCGTTGCCGCCGCCACGACATGCCAGCCATGCTGGCCCGGCGTCTCCGCGTCCTCATCGGGAAGCTTCACATCGGCCTGGAACCAACTCACGGCCACCCGGCCTTCGTCACCCACGGCCAGCCACGGCCAGATGTCGGTGCGATCGTCCGGATCCAGGCGCAGCGGCGAGGACCAGTTCCGGCCGCCGTTGCGCGAGAACGCGTAGTAGATACCGGCCGGCCGCTTGGCCTTACCGGTGCCATCCTCGTCCCAGGTGACGGACAGGTTTCCCTGCGGGTCCAGATCGAAAGCCGGCCAGTGGGACTGCAACGCCACCCCCTTTGCGATGGTGTGAAGCGCCGGCTTCAGATCACCGGAGCGCGCGCCGCGGAATGCCGCGATCGACAGATCCTGATAACTGGGGTCGTTGTCCGCGCCTTGATAATGCAGCTCGTAGAGCGTGCCGTTGCGCTTGTCCACACGAAGGTCGCCTAATCCCGAGCCGCGCTCCTGGTCCCGAACGCCCTCCGTAAAGGTCTTGCCGCCGTCCTCAGAGCGATACAGGTAGTGCCCAAGGTTTCCGGCCGGCTTGGTGCTGGTCCCACCGCCGAAGGCGTTTCCCACCAGGTAGACGATTCCGGGCCGGTCCGCTTCAGACCATTGCCGGTCGGTAATCGTTTGCGCGAAGAAGTTCTGCAACGAATACGTGCGGCCTGAATCGGTGGACGACGACATCGCAACGTTCACCAAGTTGATCTCCGAGATATAGATGGTTCCGTCGCTGTCGATGGCAACATCGGGATCCGAAAAGCCGGAGCCGTCGTCGTTCTGGGCCTGGGGCCGCTCCGCAAACGTCCAGGTCGCGCCGTTGTCCGCGCTCCACCAGAAGTAGGTCTGTCCGTTGTACCGGCCGGTGAACGCCGGCGTCGTCTCCCCCGCAGCGTCGGGACCATAGAAGTGCGTGGTGCCGGCATGGGCGCCATAAATGAGCGTTCCATCCGGGTGCACATGGATCATCGGCTCGCCTCCGGCACGGGTCTCATCCACGTAACGGGGAGCGTCGAAGGTCATCGGAGGGGGCGCGTCACATCCGGCCGCAGGCTTTGGAACCACGGCGGCCGGGACGGCGATCGTCGCAGCGGCCAGGATCCCCGCCAGGCGGCGCGGATTCAAGATTCGGGGCCGTCTCATTGGCTCCATCCTTCGTCGCATACCCTCACCGGACCTGCTCAACCCTCCCGGCGTTCCTTGCTCGTCCTGCCGTCGCCGGGGTAGTGTCGCATTCGACGCTTTCGACGGGGGACGATCATGAGCACACATCCGCTGTATACCCGGCCGGTCGATCAGAGCGAGTGGGCGATCGCCGGATCGTTCGACACGGTCTTCAACTGGGAATACGACGAGATGAGGGATCGGCTGGTCGGGCTGTACCGCAAAGGCAAGTCCAAGCAATGGGATTCCGAGGTCCGCATCGACTGGTCCCAGGACGTGGATCCGGAGAACCCATCCCAGATCCCCGACGAGTTCAACGTCGGCATCTACGGATCCCCGATGTACGAACGCATGACCGAGCCGGAGAAGGTCGAGCTGCGCCGCCACATCGAAGCGTGGCGCACGTCACAGTTTTTGCACGGCGAGCAAGGCGCGCTGATCTGCGCGTCGAAGATCGTGCAGACCGTTCCAGACATGGACTCCAAGTTCTACGCCGCGACGCAGGTCATCGACGAAGCGCGTCACGTCGAAACCTATTCGCGATACCTGCACGAGAAGGTCGGGCTGGCCTATCCGATCAACCACAATCTGAAGACGTTGCTGGAGCAGGTCATCGGCGACTCGCGCTGGGACTTCACCTATCTGGGCATGCAGGTGCTGATCGAAGGGCTGGCGCTGGCCGCCTTCAGCTTGATCCGCGACACGGCGCAGAACCCGCTGTCGGCATCGATCAACGCCTACGTCATGCAAGACGAGGCGCGGCATGTTGCCTTCGGCCGCCTGGCGCTGCGCGACTTCTACCCGCAGCTCACTCAGGCCGAGCGTGACGAGCGCGAGGAATTCGTCGTCGAAGCCTGCTACCTGATGAGCGATCGTTTCAAGGCCGAAGAAATCTGGGC
>JBKKBA010000309.1:0-4569 GCA_046714275.1 Actinomycetota bacterium | reverse complement strand
CCACAACAGCCGGATCACCTTGATCGACTCTTCGCACCGAGCGGCCAGATGCTCGGCCGGCAGTCCGTACGGCTCCAGGTTCTCGCGTTCGCCGGCGCCCAGGCCCAGGATGAACCGCCCCTTCGTGGTGTGCTGCAACGACAGCGCGGCGCGCGCGATCCACGCCGGATGCAGCCGCACGGTGTCGGTCACGCTGATCCCAAGCCGCACGCGCTTGGTGTGCGCGCCGATAGAGGCGACGGCGACGAACGGATCGAAGAACTCGTCGGGCGATCGGATGACGCGCGCGGCTTGCGTCAGGTCGGCGGACCACATTCCCGGCGGAACGACGCCCATGAAATGATCCAGGAACCAGTACGAGTCGAACCGCACGCGGTCGGCCAGACGCGCGACGATCTGCGACAGCCGGTGCGGCGGACGGGTCGGGTCCTGAAACCCCACGCGAAGGCGCGTGTCGTCCTTGCGGCCGAAGGCCACTAGGCGCCTTTGGCTCGATCGCGCAGCCATTGGACGCGCTGGTCGTCGGTCACGTTCAGCCCGATGATGGAACCGTGTTCGTTCCCGTGGTAATCGCTGGAGCCCGTCGGGATCAGATCCAGCTCTTTGGCCAAGGCTCCGAAGCGCGCGCGAGCGTCGTCGTCGTGATCCGGATGATCGACCTCCAAACCGCCCAAGCCGCCGGCGGCCAGGACCCGGATCAGCTCCTCGGTTGTGATGCTCTTGGCCTTCAGCCAGATCGGATGAGCGATCACCGCAACCCCTCCGGATTCTCGAATGAGATCCACGGCACCCTGGGGGCTGAGCGCGGTCTTCTCCAGGTACGCACGGCCGTTGTTGCCGATCCATTCGTCGGTAAAGGCGTCGTTGGTCGTTGCGATGACGCCGGCTTCGACCATCGCATGCGCGACGTGGGGCCGCCCGACGCTTTCGCCGGCGGCCAGCTGACGCACGCGGTCGTAGGTGATCGCCACGCCCAGATCGTTCAGCTTCTCAACCATCAGCCGCGCCCGGTGAAGGCGGTTGTCGCGGATCGCCCCCAACTCGGCGGCCAGCCGGGGGTGCTCGGGATCCATGAAGTAGCCCAGCATGTGCACCGGCTGACCGTCGATCGTTGCGGAGATCTCCGCTCCGGCCAGCACCGTCACGCCTAGTTGCTCGCCGGCAGCAACCGCTTCCGGCAGTCCGGCCATCGAGTCATGGTCGGTCAGCGCTATGCCGTCCAGGCCGGCCCGGCGCGCGTGGTCCACCACCACGGCGGGAGGATACGACCCGTCGGAGTTATTCGAGTGGACGTGCAGATCGATGCGCATCAGACGGCTACTGAAAGGCACTGATGCCGGTCAGATGGCGGCCCATGATCAACTTCTGGATCTGGCTGGTTCCTTCGTAGAGCGTTGTGACGCGCGCATCGCGCAGGTACTTGCCCACGGGAAACTCGTCGATGTAGCCATAACCGCCGTGCACTTGGATCGCCAGGTTCGCGCACTTGACGGCCGCCTCACTGGCCGCGTACTTGGCGATCGAGGCCTCCAGCGTGTTGCGCTCGCCCTTTGCCTTCTTCGCCGCGGCGCGCCAGACCAGCAAACGCGCCGACTCCACCTCGACCAGCATCTCGGCCAGCATCTCTTGCACCAGTTGAAAACCGGCAATCGGCTTGCCGAACTGCTGACGTTGCTTGGCATACTCCAGCGCGGAATCCAGGCACGCCTGCGCCAGACCGACGCACGACGCGCCCAGCCCAACCCGCCCGTTGTCCAGCGTCCACAGCGCCAGCTTGATGCCTTCGCCGACTTCGCCGATGCGCGCCGAATCCGGGATGCGAACGTCGTTGTAGTACAGCTCTGCCGTGGACGACGCGCGCAAGCCCAGCTTGCCCTTGATCTCCTTCGCGCTGAAGCCGGGCGTGTCGCACGGAACCAGGAACGCGACGGTTCCTTTGGCTCCCAGCGCAGGTTCTGTTTGCGCGATCGTCAGGGCAACGCCGGCAACGGTGCCGTTGGTGATGAATATCTTCGACCCGTTCAGGATCCAGTCATCACCGTCGCGCTTGGCCGAGGTCTTCAGCGACGCCGCGTCGGAGCCGGAGTCCGGCTCGGTCAGCGCGAAGCATCCCAGCGCGTCGCCGCTGGAGAGTTTCGGAAGCCAGTGCTGCTTCTGCTCTTCGCTCCCCCACTTCGCGATCGTCAGGCCGACCAGCGAGCAGTTCACCGAGATGATCGAGCGGACCGAGGAGTCGGCGCGCGCGATCTCTTCGATGACCAGCACGTAGGAGACCGGGTCCAGGCCCATCCCGCCGTACTCCACCGGAAGATTCGCGCCAAGGAACCCCAGCGGCTTCATCTTCTGGACAATCGGCCAGGGGAACTCTTCGGACCGGTCGAAGTCGCGGGCGTAGGGGGCAATCTCGCGCTCGGCAAAATCGCGCGCCGTCTTCCGGATCAGCTCTTGCTCGGGCGAAAGATCAAAGTCCACGCGGATGCCTCCTGGTCGGGTGCATCCAGCCTATCGCGGCTGGCTGGATCGGCGTCCGGGCGCCTATCGTGGGCGCCGCGATGACCTGGGAACCCGAGATCGAGGAGCTTCACCGCCGCCGGGCGCTGGCCGGGCAGATGGGTGGTGAAGACAAGGTCGCGCGGCAACGCGCCGCCGGCCGCTTGACGGTGCGCGAGCGAATCGACGCGCTGGTGGACGACGGGTCGTTCCGGGAGATCGGATCGCTCACCGGCTCGGCAACCTACGACGGCGCGACAATGACCGGGTTTCGTCCCGCAAACTTCCTCTTCGGCCGCGGCCGGATCGACGGACGAACCGTCGTCGTTGCCGGCGACGACTTCACCGTGCGCGGCGGAGCGGCCGACGCGGCGATCTTCCAGAAGCAAGTCATGGCCGAGCAGATGGCCTGCGAGCTTCGCCTGCCGATCGTGCGTCTGCTGGACTGCACCGGCGGCGGCGGCTCGGTGAAGTCGCTGGAAGAGATGGGGCGCACCTACGTTCCGTTCAACCCGGGCTGGGAATGGGTGGTGCGCAACCTGGCGACAGTGCCGGTCGTGTCGCTGGCGCTGGGCCCGGTCGCGGGACTGGGCGCCGCTCGCGCGGTGTCCAGCCACTTTTCGGTGATCGTGCGCGGGACCGCCCAAATGTTTGTCGCCGGTCCGCCCGTGGTTGCTCATACCGGCGAGATGGTCGACAAGGAAACACTGGGCGGCGCGGAGGTTCACCTTCGCAGCGGCGCGATCGACTGCGCCGCGGATTCCGAGGAGCAGGCGTTCGCGCTGGCTCGGACATTCCTGTCGTACCTGCCGCAGTCGGTCTTCGATCCCCCACCACGCGGTCCCCGTGACGACGATCCGGGCCGCCGCGATGGAGCACTGATCGATGCGGTGCCGCGCAACCGCCGCGCTCCCTACGACATCCGTTCCGTGATCGCGTCGCTGACCGATCAGGGATCGTTCCTTGAGATGGGTTCCGCGTTCGGCCGTCCGGCCGTCACCGGCCTGGCCCGGCTGGATGGGTGGCCGGTCGGGATCCTGGCGAACGATCCGATGCACTACGCGGGAGGCTGGACGGCTGCGGCGTCGCAGAAGGCCGAGCGATTCATCGACCTGGCCGACACGTTTCACCTTCCCGTCGTTCACCTGGTGGACCAGCCGGGCTTCGTGATCGGCACCGCCGCGGAGCGAGCCGGCACGATCCGGCACGGTGCGCGCGCGCTGGCCGCAGTGTATCAGGCAAGCGTGCCGTGGTGCAGCGTGCTCATCCGGAAGGCGTACGGCGTGGCCGGCGCGGCGCATCGCGATCATTCCCGGTTCTCGATCCGCTACGCGTGGCCGTCGGGCGACTGGGGATCGCTTCCCTTAGAAGGCGGGATCGAGGCCGCCTACCGATCCGAGCTGGAGGCGGCCGACAACCCGGAGGAACATCGGCGAAACATCGAGCAGCGGCTGGATGCCGTCCGGTCGCCGTTTCGGACGGCGGAGTCGTTCCTGGTGGAAGAGATCATCGACCCGCGCGAAACGCGACCTCTGCTGTGCGAGTTTGCCGAGCTGGCGGCTCCGCTCCGCGGCTCGGGCCCCTCCGCCAGGCCGATGCGCCCGTGACGTTTGTGACACCGCGTCGGCAAAGCCTGTAGATTTGCTCGCCGTGACAACCAACGGCATCGATCCGGCGATTATCGCACTGGCCGAACGCGCGCTGGATGTGGCGCGAAGCGCCGGCGCGACCTACGCCGATGCCCGCTACCTGGCCGAGGAATGGGAAACCATCGACATCCAGGACCAGCGCGTTCGCGGCGTCGGGCGCGGCGTAACCGCCGGAATCGGGATTCGCGTCGTCGCCGGCGGCTGCTGGGGGTTCGCCGGCACCTCACGCCTGGAAGACGAAGATATCGAGCGAGCAGCGCGGCTGGCTGTTGAGATCGCCCTGTCTTCGGCGCCACTGAAGAAGGCGCCGGTCGTCCTGGCCGCCGAGCCGGCCCACGTCGTGTCCTGGTCGTCGCCCCTTCAAGAAGACCCGTTCGCGGTGTCGCTTGAAGACAAGATCGCGCTGCTGCTTTCGGCAACGACCGCAGCG
>JBKKBA010000308.1:0-3158 GCA_046714275.1 Actinomycetota bacterium | reverse complement strand
GCGATCGGGAACGCGCGGGCGGCTCGTCGTGGATCCTCGTCGCCCTGATGGTGTGGATCGCGACGGCGGCCCCCTTGATCAACAGGTGGACGTCATGCCGAGGGCGAGCGAGGGGAGTAAGCGGATGGGAATCTTCAAGTCGATCAAGGCCATGACCGGACTCGTCAAACAGGCGAAGCAGATTCAGGAAAAGCAGCAGCAGGACGCCGGCTACAAGCCTGGGCTTGGCGGCAACCTGCAGCAGATGGGTGACATGATCGGGCAGGCAAGCCAGCAGCTCGGCCAGCTCACCCAATCAGAGGATGATCGCGGTCGGATCCTCAGCCAGGGGCTGGACGGTCAGGCAACGATCATCGCCATGGGCGTCCCGCCGAGATCCGCGCACATGTTCAACCTGATGATTGATCTTGAGGTTCGAGTTTCCGGACGCCCCGCCTACCGGGTTGCCAACGACTACCTGGTGCCGGGATCGGCGCAACTGGGCGAGGGCGTGACGCTTCCGGTCAAGGTTGATTCGAACGATCCGGCGAAGATCGCGATCGACTGGGACCGCGCTCCCCATAAGCCGATCGCAGGCCAGATCCGGCCGGTCGACCCCACAGCCTGAGGAAGTGCCCGGAAAACCGATCGGGTGACCCAATCTCCTCAAAGTGGTCAACTAAGTTGACCACTCTTGATGGTATGCTGTCGCCGTGGACGAGATGGCGATCTCCAAGTTCAAGGCGCAATGCCTGGCCGTGCTGGAGCGGGTCGGAAAGACCGGCCGGCCGCTGCTGGTGACCAAGCGCGGCAAGCCCGTCGCGCAAATCATGCCGCCGCCGAAACCGCAGAAGACGCGGGCCACGTTCGGCTACGCAAAGGGAACCATCAAGATCATCGGCGACGTTGTCGGCCCGGTGACCGATCCAAGCGACTGGAACGTGCTTCGGTGAGCGAAGGCTTCCTGCTCGACACGCATATTTGGTTGTGGCATGCGGAAGAGAATCGTCGGCTTGGCAAGTCGCTTCGGCGCTTGATCGACGGAACGGACGCCCTCTGGTTCTCCCCGGTGTCCGTATGGGAGATCGGATTGCTTCAAGACCGTGGCAAAATCCGACTTGCGTTTCCCGTCGCGGACTGGATTGATGCGATTCGAGCCGAGCGGCCGATCGAGGAAGCGCCATTCAATTCCGCCGTTGCCCTGGAATCCTTTCGATTCTCCAGGGATCTGCACGATCCTGTCGATCGCTTCCTTCTTGCCACGGCGGAGGTCTATGACCTCACGCTGATCACGATGGACACCCAACTCGCCGGCGCGCCGCGCACCCGCTCGAAGTAGCCACTCGATCGAGCGTCTCATGCGCTCTGGCGGAACCGGCAAGGCGTTCGGTGCATACGTCGCCTCGATCAGGTCCGCTCACAAGCCGAAGCGGAACCTCATGAAGCTCCTCGACCGCGCAAAGATGTGACACCGTGACGAGAGCCCGGCCCTTGGGTGGATATCCGAGAGCTGGGTTCCAACTACTCCCCTTACCTTGTCGAGCGACCT
This sequence comes from Actinomycetota bacterium, assembly GCA_046714275.1. Classification (GTDB taxonomy): domain Bacteria; phylum Actinomycetota; class AC-67; order AC-67; family AC-67; genus JBKKBA01. The sequence goes on along the minus strand of JBKKBA010000308.1, from coordinate 1,630 downwards.
GTCAAGGTTGACTCGGACGATCCGGCGAAGGTCGCGATCGACTGGGACCGCGCTCCCAAGAAGCCGATCGCAGGCCAGATCCGCCCGGCCGACCCTCACACGGGACGCGCCCCGCTATCGAACGTATTTCCCTACGCTCGAGTTGATCTCCCCTCGAGTCGTGATGCATCGGGACGATGGCAATCCGTCCGTCCGCATGGCGGAGCTTCAAGTGGCTGCCACGTTGAGAGACTCGTTCAAACCCGAAGATTCATACGGGCCTTAGTAGTCCGATCGCTTGCCTCAGCGTAACCGCCGGCGCCTGCTTGCCGTGGATGTTCGCACGTGAAAGCAGCCGAGAATCACGATGTCGTCACCATCGACGATGAACAAAAGAAGATAGGGAAAGCGCACGAGGAAGCACCGCCGAGCGTTTCCGAGAATGGCCCTGAACGCTTGAGGGATCGCGCGATCAGAATCTCAGCCGCCGCGATCTCTTCCCTGAATTCTTGGCCGAGGCCAGCCTCACGAGACTCATACCAATCGAAAACAGCCGTGACATCGGACTCGGCCTCAGGCCGATAGACGATTCTGGTCACGAACTGCGACGCCGAAGTCTCTCGTGCAGTTCCTCGGCCGTGATGCCGACCGCACCTTCACGCTCGTAAGCTTCGAGTCGTCGAGCCAGCTCGGCCTCTTGATCGGGAGTGAGAGTTATGGCATCGCGCTCCTCCTGATCGAGGCTTTCCCAAAGCTCTTCGATAAGAGCAAGACGCTCGTCGGCGCTCATTTGGCTGATATCGACCGCTCGTTTCGCCATGGGTTCAGTATGGCACGCAACCATCGACCGGAACAGGGCGACGATTGGTTCGAACGTCATCACTCTCTTGATCGCGTCCTACCTGGCAAATGGCTCGGTGGAGGTGAGTGGACTCGAACCGCGCGTGAGGTGGGCCCGCCTTTCTGGTGTCGGGGGTCCGATTCCCCCCGCCGGCTTCCCTCCAAGGGTGAAGCCCCGGCGCGATGCCGAGGCTTCAGACACGGGGCTTGTCCCGTTCAACGTAGCGCCCCTTCGGGACAATCGTAACGGCAGGAGGTGGTGGTTAGGGCCCCTGAAAGAGCCACCCCCCTCCCGCCTGAGATAACTCTCGATCTGCCCCGTCTATTCGTCGCTCCGGTGGCAAGCAGCCGCACAACGTCCAGCTCGCGCGCCGTGAGGTCACCCGACGCCTCGCGCGTCCGCGGTGCAAGGTCGAGCACCGCGCCGAGCTGCTCGAACGTCACGCGCGCAGCGTCTCGCTCCATCTGCTCGGCATCGTCGTCGCCGAGCGCCGCGCACGCGGCCGCGATCAAACATCCAGCAGAGCGCGTGTCGGACGTCGCACGACGGAGAATCAATGCATACGGAGGGGCTGAGGGCTGGCGATGAGTGAGGGTATTTCTTCGCGGATTCCGGTCAAAGGCTCAGGCGCAGTCCATAGGCAACAGTGGCGTAGTCGCGGGAGCCGGAGCTGCCCGAGCGGCGGCTGTTTCCCGTGACGAAGACCGTGGTGCCGTCGGGGCTCACCGCGATCGAGGTCGCTTGGTCGTGGTTGTTCGCGGGGCCGTTGTAGCGGGCGACCCACAGTTCGGCGCCGATCGCGGCGGCGTA
>JBKKBA010000307.1:0-2861 GCA_046714275.1 Actinomycetota bacterium | reverse complement strand
GCCACCTACATCGCGCTGGAATGCTCGGTGGACAACTGGCGGTGGGCCGGCGTGCCGTGGCTGCTGCGCTCGGGCAAGCGAATGCCCAAGCGCGTCACCGAGATCGCCGTGCACTTCAAGCAGGCGCCGTTCCTTCCCTTCGCCAGCACCGCCGTGTCGTCGCTGGAACCAAACGTGATCGCGCTGCGGATCCAGCCGAACGAAGGAATCTCATTGCGCTTCGGAGCCAAAGCTCCCGCCCAGATGAGCGTTCGGAACGTGGCGATGGACTTCGACTACGACGAAACGTTCGGTGTGTCGCCGCCCGAGGCGTACGAGCGGCTGCTGGTGGACGCGATGCTGGGCGACGCGACGCTGTTCACGCGCGCCGACGAGGTGTCGATGCAGTGGGCGTTCGTTGAACCGATCCTGGATTCGCTCGATCCGCCCTTCGACTATCCGGCGGGATCCTGGGGTCCGCCCGAGGCGGCCACCCTGATCGCGCCGCGCACCTGGCGCCGCTTGTGACCCGGCCGCTCTTCGTCGTAGAGACCCCCGAAGAGGCGGCCGAGCGCGCCGCCGTGCTGATCCAAGAGATCGCGCCGCGCACGGTGGCGCTGTCGGGCGGATCCACGCCGCGCGCAACCTACGAACTCCTGGGTCGCCGCGGGACCTTGCGCAACGCCGATATCTGGCTTGCCGACGAACGGTGCGTTCCGCCGGACTCGCCCGACGCCAACGCTCGGCTCGTCAGAGAATCTCTGGGCGACGCGATCGGAACGCTGAACCGCGTGCGCGGCGAGGATCCCCCCGACGAGGCCGCGCGAATCTACGACGAAGAGCTGCGCGCGCGGCTGGGCGATCAGCCGGTGTTCGACCTGATCGTGCTGGGCATGGGCGGCGACGGCCACACGGCGTCGCTGTTTCCCGGCGCGCCCGAAGTAGACGAGCGAACGCTCGCGGCCGTCGCGACGGCGCAGGCGCACAACGGTTTTCGCCGGGTCACGCTGACGCTGCCGGTGCTCAATCGCGCCCGGGCGACGCTGTTCATCGTCTGCGGGCCGGACAAGGCGCCGGCCTTCGCTCGCATCCAAGACGGCGAGATGCTTCCGGCCGGACGCGTGCTGGGCGCCACCTGGGTGCTGGATCGCGCCGCCGCCACGCCCCCATCGCCTCCCACGCCGCGGCGCAAGCCGTGGGAGCCGATCGAAGGCCAAGAAGCGCTGTTCGAGCTGTGAGGTTCGGTCGCTGTGAGGTTCCAGCCGCCTACGGCCAGCGTGCCTCAAGCACGATCGCACTGATCGCCTGCGAGGGGTTTTCGTTCATGAAGGCCAGCGCGTACTCGGCCGGCGCGTCCAGGCGCGTCGCGATCGATAGCGACGATGCGCCGCGTTGCTCGGCCGGGATACGGTACGGGAGGCCCGTCGCCGTGAACGACTTTGCGATCACGCGGCCGGCCTGAAGCTGCAGGCGCGCGGGCCTTCCTTCAAAGGTAGCCGTCGCCGTGAACGCCCCCGCTCGCACCGGCATCATCTCCAAGTAGGGGTTGCAGCCGTTGTCCTTGCACGCGCTGGCGCCGGGAAGGGGTGCCAGCGACGGCAGCCGCAGCGAGACCGCGCGACTGCCTTCGTCGTACTCGAATCGCAGGTCTACTCGGCCGCTGCCCGACCGCAGCACGATCGCCATCGCGCCGGCGCGGCCGGGGCGATCCAGGGTCTCGCGCACGCCGGTTCCCACGTCGCGCACGCACGACCGCACCGGCCGGGCGCCGGGCGACAGCGCGCACTCCCGGGCGGGGATGGGGTCGGTCGGGGCGGCCAGCAGGAACAAGTCGATCCTAGCCTTTGGCGAGTGGACGACGATCACCGACGCCGACCCGCCGGCGGCGTCCAATCCAACGATCGCGGCGCCGTCGCGTCCTTGCTGCAGCGTCAGGTTGTTGACGATCAGGGTGACCACCGGCTGCTTTTCTGTTCCGGGCGACTGGGCAGGAGCGGCCGCCGGATCGCCCTTGCAAGCGGCCAGAGCGAAAAGCAGAAGGAAGGCGATCGTCGCCGGGCGATGTCTCATCGCCGGAACAATACCGGCGCCGGCGGCGGGCGGCGCACGGCTCGGGGGTTAGCCTGTGTCGTCATCGAGCTCCTCGATTCGTGTCCCCTTGCCCTGTCGGAGGCTTCTGCGCGCGCGCTCGATACGGTCGAGGAATCGAGGATCTCGCTCGAGTCTGTAGTCGAACCAGTCGTCCTCTCCCTCGAAACCGATGAGGACCCCCGCTGCCTTGCCGTGGCGTGTGATCACGATCTCCTCGCGTTCAGCCTGCCGCAGATAACGCGAGAGGTCATCCTTCACTTCAGATAGTGGGACCTTCTTCATGCCTTCTCTCCTTTCTCCTCCAGCCACCCAGATGCCTCAGACTTGGCGATGATCGCCAGGATCTCAACCGTGCCCTGGCGAACGTCGTAGAAGACACGGATGTCACCGATACGAAGGCGGTACTGGGGTCGGTCAAGCCCACGCAACCTCTTGACTCGACTCTTGCTCGTCCTGCTCGGCTGATGCCGAAGATGGCGCTGCATCCGATCTTTGACCTCGGCACGAACACGAGCATCGAGCCCTCGAAGGTCCTCGATGGCTTCGGGAGCCAGCACGATCTCATATCGCAATCTGGCTAGATGATAGCCAGATTGCTCCTCGGACGCAACGGGTTCGGGTCGACGACTTTGGTGGTCACTCGCACGGGTGCTTGAATGCGCGGGTGAGGCATTCATGACCGTTCACGTCGGCACCAGCGGATGGCAGTACGACGATTGGCGCAGCGTGCTGTACCAAGGCGTGCCGAAGGCCCGCTGGCTGGAGCATTTCGCGACCCGCTTCCCGGCGTG
>JBKKBA010000306.1:0-2839 GCA_046714275.1 Actinomycetota bacterium | reverse complement strand
CATTAAGGTAGAGCGTGCCGAGCCCCGGAATCGGGTAGCTCGTGTTCTTCCCCTCGGAGTGCGAGACCGCAATCGGCGAGAACAGGGTGCTGGTGATCAGCACATCGGCCACGTTCGCGTCGTTGGTCCCGCCGCCGCCGCTCATGGCGAATCCGGTCTCTCGAAGGACATCGGCCTTGACCTGGAGCGGCACCCCGTAGGACGCAAGATCAAGCGAGAGCCGCGCGGTCTCCGCGGTGCCTCTGGCGTAGTTGAAGAGGAAATCCGGCCCGCCTTGCGACCGCGCGTCGCAAGAGGATTCGATCACGCCCTCGCCCAGAGCCGGCGGAATGCTGGCGCGCTGCACGGCGGTATCGCCGTGACCGTAGCCGAAACCGTTGAAGCCGTACGCAAGCGCATGGCTGCGCGACCAGTCGGCGTAGACACCGCCCGGAAGCAGCGGCGCAGGGTCGGTCATGACGGCCAGCCCGATCGCGATGCATTCGGCCGGGCCATTGGCGCACAACGGGGACTGCCCGTCTTCGTTTCGGGGATCCTGCGTCTTGCTGCACAGCGGATCGCGATCGCCTCCGATGCAGATCGGAGCAACGCCCGCAGGCACGCTGACGCAAATCTCTTTCGCCTGGGCGCCCGGCACCGTCGAGGTGAGCGCGGCGGCGAGGATCGTCGCAGCGATAATCATTCGGCGAGTCATGTTGATTTCCCCCTTTCCGGCGCCCCTTGCGCCGACGCCAACAGGATGCGTCCTGCATGGCAGAAGCCGGGAGGGAGAAATGCAATAAGGGGATGTGAACTTTTACTCTCTCGAACTCCTCACCCGGGGAACAGATACTCTTTCGGCATGTTGGATCCCGACGTTCAGGCACTTGCATCAAGCGTCAGCTACGCCGCCTTCACGACGATCTTGCCCGATGGGCGCGGCCAGACCCAGATGATGTGGGTCGATTGCGATTCCGACCACATCCTCATCAACACCGAAGTGCACCGACAGAAGTTTAGGAATCTCCAGCGGGACCCCCAAGTCACGATCATGCTCTGGGAGGGCAGCAACCCCTATCGCTACATCGAGGTGAGAGGGCGCGTCGTAGAGACGGTCACGGGTGATGAGGCGCTGGAGCACATCGACCGGCTGGCCCACAAGTACAGGGGGGAGCCGTTCGGCCGCGCGAGCATCCAAAGCGAGCGAGTCTTGGTGAAAGTCCTGCCAGAGCGAACCGTGAGGTATCCATCAACCTGACCAGGATCCGCGCAAGGGTTGATTGTGTCAGTGCAGGTTCGTTAGCGACACGACATCCAGGCGGTAGCCCCGGCCGGGAACGGCGATGACGTAGCGGCCGAGCACGCCAAGCGCGCGGCGGATGCGCATGATCCGGATGTCGGCGGCGCGGGATGCGCCCTTGGAACGGCGGCCCGTGGCGGCCTCCTGAATGTCTTCGCGGGACACCACGCGACCACCCGCGCGAATCAGCAGACTGAGCGCGACCAAGCTGCTGGCGGGAAGGCCGATCGGAACGCCGTGGACGCGGCCCTCGCACATCTCGGCCGGCGAAACCCAGAGCGGTCCGCATCGCACCGCGTCTCCAGCATCGGGGAGAGCGGGTTCCAAGGAATGACTCATGTCGGAGATGCTTGTGGTATGTGCGGCCGTGGCGTGTGGTGAAGGCTGATGGCCCCCACCACACGCCCCGAGCTTTCCTAGTCCAGCACCATCTCCCGCTCCGCGGTGTGGCCGTTCGACGACGGCTGAGGCGCGGTGAACTCGGAATAGGCAAGGACGCCCATCTCGGGCATGTCCAGGCCGGCGATCTCGTCGGCAGCCTTGGAGCGGATCGGCGTGATTTTGTTCGACAGCTTGAAGAACCCGTAGGCAAGACCGAACATGATCGTGCACAGCACGCCGACGGCGATCGCCTGCGCTCCCAACTGGCTGAACTCACCGTAGAGCGCGCCCTTCACGCCACCTGCGACGCCGTTCAGCCCATCGCCGTAGACGCCGTCGGCGAAGATGCCGACCGACAGGACTCCGAACAGGCCGCAGACGCCGTGGACTGAAATGGCGCCGACCGGATCGTCGATGCCGCGCCGCTCGATGAACCGAATCGCGGACACGACGATGATTCCGCCCAGGATGCCGATGACGGCGGCAGCCCACGGCTGGACGAACGCACACGGGGCTGTGATGGCGACCAGCCCGGCCAGCATGCCGTTCGCCGCCATGCCCGGATCGGGCTTGCCCATCTTCCGCCATGCCCAGAACAAGCCGGCCATCGAGCCAAAGGCAGCGGCCGTCGCGGTGTTCGTTGCCACAACCGCAAAACGAAGATCGGTTGCCGCGAAGGTCGATGCCGCGTTGAACCCGAACCAACCGACCAGCAGGATCAGCGTGCCCAGCATGGCCATCGGGATGTGGTGGCCGGCAATCGTGCGGGGCTTTCCGTCCTTGCCGTACTTGCCGATCCGCGGTCCTAGGACCAGCGCGCCGGCCAACGCGGCCATGCCCCCCATCGCGTGCACCACTCCGGACCCGGCGAAGTCAACGACGCCGTGTCCCAGTCCGGCGCTGTTCCCCAGTTGCGACAGCCAGCCGCCGCCCCAGACCCATGCGCCGTACAGCGGATAGAAGATCGCGCCGCAGAAGAAACCCCACAAGATGAAGTTCTTGAACGACCAGCGCTCTGCCATCGCGCCCGTCGGGATCGTGGCCGTCGTGTCCATGAACGCTACCTGGTACAGGAAGAACGCCATGATGCCCACGTCGTAGGCGCCGCCCCCCGTGCAGGCGCCGGTGTGCCCCCCCATGCCGGCGTGCGGGCCGGAGCCCCCCCTGCCCCCCAATGCG
>JBKKBA010000305.1:0-2652 GCA_046714275.1 Actinomycetota bacterium | reverse complement strand
GGCAGGAAGAGTGTCTGTTCTGCAAGTTCGTCTCCGGCCAGATCACGCCCGAGGTCGTCTACGACGACGATCGCATCCTTGCGTTCCGCGACAACAATCCGCAGGCGCCGGTGCACGTGCTGCTGATCCCGAAGCGGCACACGCGCGATGCCGCAAGCATCGCGGCGGGGGACGGGCCGATGCTGGAGGCGCTGTACGCGGCCGCGGCGAGCATCGCCGAAGCTGAAGGAGTCGCACAGTCCGGCTACCGGCTGGTGGCCAACGTCGGCCCCGACGCCGGCCAGACGGTGTTCCACCTGCACGTGCATCTTCTGGGCGGACGAAACCTGGACTGGCCGCCCGGCTGACGCGGCACTGCAACCCTACGCGACCGGCAGGTCGACCGAGTTGCACGGCACGCCTTCAACCAGGCTTGTGCCGGCTTTCGGAAGCCGTACCGCCCAGCGCAGGCTGCGCACGATCGACGCGGCGATTCGATCGCCGTAGAGCGCGTGTCCGCGCGCGCACGGATGAACGGTCCCCATCTCATCGCCCTGGTTTGACAGTGAATCTTCGCCGCGAAGCACCCACGGGTCATCGGCGCAGTAACCGCGGCCCTCGGGCGAGCGGTAGCCGGCCATGATGCCGCCGACGTAGTTCCAGCCGAAGGCCGTTGCCTTGGCTCGATACAGGTTGTTGAGCGCCGGCAGCACGGTGTTCCGGGCCCAGGCGATCTCTCCTTCGTCCAGGGCGCCGCCGGCGATCTGGGTGCAGGCGCTGCCGTCGCTTGCGGCAAACAGGTCGTACAGCTCGGTGACGTGCACTCCGGACGGCTTGAGGTTTCGCTTGAGCTTGGTGGTCAGCGCGCGGCGCAACGCATCGTAGCGTGGAGACAGCAGCGGGAAACGCTCTTCGAACTGCTCCACCGCGTCGGGAACGCCGGGATGGTCCTCGTCGCAGCCCAAGAAATTCGCAAGGCAGTTCAAGATCATGTCCACGAACTTCAGGTCGTTGGATCCTGCCGCAATCGTCAACGCATCGATGCGGCGCGGCCCGACGATGCGGGCAACCTCATCGACCTGCGGAGGCAGGATCGCACCCGGCTCTTGGCCGTCGAACGGGTGCAGCAGGCCGCCGTCGGCGCTCGCATCGCTGGGGTCGTCGTCGGCGATGCTGGCGCCCGAGCACGCCAGGTGTACGAACGTGACGGACGTGTGCGGATCGGCCCGCTCGATCAGGCGCGCTGCCTGCGCCGGGCCTCCGATCGCCGAGCGATGGCATTGCTCGTTTTCAAAGACGCCGTCGCGAGCCACGCCACCGACTCGGCCGGAGTCGACAGCTTCGGCCTGCGACGTGCGGTACGGATTGCCTTCGCCCGAAGCGATCGAGTCGCCGATGGAAACAATCAGAATGTCTTCGACGTCGATGGGGGCGATGCTCTCAAACAAGATGCCGGAACGCGTGCGTCCCTTGACCCGAAGGATCCGACGTCCCTCCGATGGGAAGGTCAGGCGGAAGCGGCATCCCGTCAGGGACGTCGGCCGCCCGTCTACGCTCCAGCGGTATCCCGGTGCGGCGGGGCGCAGGCCCGTGCAGGCATCGACATCGACGGGAAAGCGACGCTGCACCCGGTTCGGGTCGTTCGCCGGGTCCAGGTATCCGTCGCCGTCGCGATCGATGTAGCCGTCCGGAACCGACCACAAGATGATGACGTCCACCGCCGGCGGACTGGCGGCGGCAGGCAGGGGCGCCAGCGCGGCAAGCAGGATCGCTACGGCCGGGTAGGTCAACGGAAATCGTCTCATGCCTTGCTTGATTTCGCTGCTTGAGGCGCCGGAACCTGCCGGACTTCATGGGATCCCCGCCGGAAGGGCGCCTATAATGGGTCACAGCGGCCGGGTGTTGAAGCTCCGGCCGTTTTGCCGAGTGGCCCTTGGGGCCGGAGCGAAGATTGAGCGAGCGAACGACGGATCAGCCGGGCGTCACGCAGGTGAAGATTCTGGTTCCCGGTCACCATTCCATGGTGAGCTTGCTGGGACAGCGCGACGAGTTGCTGAAGATCGTCGAGAACGCCTTCGCGTCCAAAATCATCGCTCGCGGCAACGAGATCATGATTACCGGCGATCCGAAAGACACCGGCAATGTCGCGACGCTGTTCGAAGAGCTGATCGAGCTGTTGGAGCGCGGCAACGTGCTGACGGCCGAGGCGCTTTCGCAGTCCATCGACATGGTCAAGGGGGTCGCCGGAGAGACGGCGCGCCCGTCGCAGGTTCTGTCGGATGCGGTGCTGGTTCATCGCGGTCGCGCGATCCGGCCGAAGACCGTCGGACAGAAGAAGTACGCCGACGCGATCCGCGCTTCCACGATTGTGTTTGGGATCGGCCCGGCGGGGACCGGCAAGACGTATCTGGCGATGGCGATGGCGGTCAAGGCTTTGCTGGACAAGCAGGTCTCCCGCTTGATCTTGACGCGGCCGGCCGTGGAGGCCGGCGAGAAGCTGGGCTACCTGCCGGGGACGCTGACTGAAAAGATCGACCCCTACATGCGACCGCTCTACGACGCGCTCTACGAGATGATGGATGCCGAAGCTCTCAGCCGCCTGATGCAACGCGGCACCGTCGAGGTTTCCCCGCTGGCGTATATGCGTGGCCGCGCGCAACCACTGACCAGCAC
>JBKKBA010000304.1:0-4397 GCA_046714275.1 Actinomycetota bacterium | reverse complement strand
GGATACGACACCCTCCAGTGACTCGGAAAGCATTGTACGAATCTGCTCTTGCCGGTCGGCGGGGAAGGCATCAACGATCCGGTCGATCGTTTTCGGCGCGCTCATCGTGTGAAGCGTTCCGAACACCAAATGGCCGGTCTCGGCGGCGGTGATCGCCAGCGAGATCGTCTCTAGATCGCGCATTTCGCCGACCAGAATCACGTCGGGATCTTCCCGCAGCGAAGCGCGCAAGGCATTGGCAAAGGAGTGCGTATGAGAACCGACCTCGCGCTGGGTGACGACGCAGCCCTTGGGCTGGTGCACGAACTCGATCGGGTCCTCGATGGTCAAGATGTGGCCGGAGCGCTCAGAGTTGATCAGATCGATCATCGCGGCCAGCGTGGTCGACTTTCCCGAGCCGGTCGGCCCCGTGACGACGACCAGCCCCTTCTCGCGCCGGCACAGATCGATGATCACCTGCGGCAGGCCCAGGTCCTCGACGGTTTTGATCTTGGTGGGAATGACACGAAACACGCCGCCGTAGCCTTTGCGCTCCAGGAAGACGTTGGCGCGGAAGCGACTGGTCTCGCTCTCGATCGCGAAGTCAACCTCTCGCTCGGACTCCAGCCGGTCGCGCTGGTCGATGCTGCAGACCTGATCGACCATCTTCTGGGTGTCGTCCGCCGAAAGGGGCTCGTCCCCCACCGCAAGCAGGTCGCCGTGAATCCGCACCATCGGCGGCAAACCGACCCGAATGTGAAGGTCGGACGCGCCGGTGGTGACGGTGTGTTCCAAAAGAGCAGCGGCATCCATCAAACTGATGGTCGGCGGCCCGCCCCCCTAACTTGAGCAGAAAAGAGACGTTTGGACGTAACCGCTGGGTGGGCTTGGTCGTCCAAGCCAAGAATGTGCCCGCAAGTTACCGGCCGGTTCTATTCGTGGCCACGGCACTGCGTTAAGGTGTCGGCGGGGCCCGGGTCGAGCAAATGGAGGGTGAGCGAATGCGCTTAGAGCACGTAATGTCTCGAAAGGCCGTTCAGGTACGGCCGTCCGACACGATCATCAACGTCGCGTGCACCATGCGCGACAGCGAGGCATCCTCGGTGGTCGTCGTCGACGAGCAAGGCGCGCTCATTGGAATCCTGACGGAGCGGGACCTGGCGCACAAGATCGTCGCCGAAGGCCTACCCTCCGAGGGACTGTGCGTTGCCGACTTCATGACCGCCAACCCGATTACCGCGCAGGCGCGGGATCGGGTCTGGGAAGGCGCGCGACTGATGGCCGAGCACGGAGTCCGGCACCTGCCGGTCGTCACCGACGGCCGCTTGGTCGGGCTGGTCTCCAGTGACGATCTCGCCGGCATGGAGACCGAGCCACGAGCAACGCGCGAAGTGATCCGCGGCATCGAAGCGTCGTCGCGCGAGCAGACGCTGGACGTCCCGGCCACCGTCGGCGCCGGGGACCTGGGCGAGATCATCCCCGCCTGGTACTAACCCAAGCAGAGGTTCGAAGGAGCCGGGCGCATGCCCGGCTTCTTTGTTGCCTGGGTAGGCTGAGGCCCATGCGCTGCATCCGCGTGATCACGGCTTTGGCGATGCTGGGTGTCTTGCTCCCGTTCACGCAGACCACCAAAGCTGCCGAGGTGTCCGACCAGCTGGCCTTTGAGCAGCCGGCCGGGGCGGTGGCTCGCGTCGAGGTGACGTATCCGAATCGAGCCGGCGCCTGCCCGGCGAAGACCGCAAAGCCGCTTCGCGCTCGATACCGCGGACGCCTGGATGTCGTGCAAACCTCCGACGGACGTCTTGCCATCGTGGACTCACTGACCTTCCCCGAATACCTGCAGGGACTGGCCGAGGTCCCCCGATCCTGGCCCGAAGCCGCGCTGCAGGCGCAAGTGATCGCCGCGCGGTCCTACGCGCTGTACCAACTGGCGCACCGCCGTCCGTCGGGCGCAACGCTCGGCTACGACATCTGCTCGACGGACCGATGCCAGGTGTACCGGGGCGTCGCGATCGAGCAAGGCGCGTTCGGCGAGCGATGGATCGCCGCCGTCGAAGCCACCCGGGGACAAGCCCTGGTCTACGAAGGCGAGCCGATTCAAGCCTTCTACTTCTCGACATCGTCGGGACGGACGCGCTCCAACAAAGAAGTCTTCGGCGGCGAAGCGCTCCCCTACCTTCCCAGCGTCCCCGGCGAGGATGCGGACGCCCCGCTCGCGAAGTGGACCGTGCGGATCCCGCTTGCGGACCTTCAGCGGATCCTGGCCGCCGGCGGTGTCGGCGCCCGCGGCACGCTGCGCGGAGCCGAGCGCCGGGGTGACGACGTCGTGCTGGACGGCTCGGGTGGGGGCCGGCAGATCAGCGCCACCGCCTTCCGGCGCGCGCTGAACAACGAAGCGGCCTGCCTGATTCCCGACCGGTATCCGGCCAGGCGCGCCGACGGATCCAAGCTTCCGCAGACGGTTCCGTCGATCCGCTTCGGGATGGCCACGCGCGACGGAGCAGCCGTCCTGGAGGGGCGAGGCTGGGGCCACGACGTCGGCATGTCGCAATACGGAGCCAAATCGCTGGCGTCCAGGGGCCGCAGCGCCGCCGACATCCTGGCTCATTACTACGGCGGACTGCGCCCGCAATCCGTCACCGAGCCGGGGGCGATCCGCGTGCTGGTCGCCGAGGGAGCCATCGCGATCAAGATCACGCCCGAGGGCGGCGGCACACTCAACACCGGAAACGGGGGCCAGATCGGCTCGTCGCCTGCCTACGAGATCGTGCCGGGTCCCTTGGGCCGAGCCACGATCCGCCGCGTGACGGCCGGCGGGCTGCAGCCGGTGCTTGAGATCACCGAAGTTTCCTCAACGCGACGGCCGCAAGCGGTCGAGCAGGTCTTCAGGCTATCTGCGGCGGCACGCGTGGCGGTTACCGTTCAGCGCGGCGGCGTCACTGCGGCCACGGTGGCCGAAGCATCGTTCGAGCGTGGCGAGAACCGGATCGTGGTGCCGTTGACGGACCAAAATGGAACGGCGCTGCCGCCCGGCGACTACGACGTCACCCTGGAAGCCTTCGACGGAATCGATCGCGTCCGGCTCACCAGCCGCGTGATGATCGAGCCAAAGGCGCGGCCGGCAGGGCCGAACCGTGACCGGCCGTCCTCGCGCACACCGCTGATCGGCGTGGCCGCCGGGGCCCTCCTGGCGATGTGCGGAGCGGCGCTGCTGATGCTGCGACGACAGCGTTAGCCGAACGTAAAGCTATAGAACGCCGCGCCTGATCCCCGGGGACGCATAGTCAGCTCGTGTGGCTCGACGCCCTTTAGCCGGACGATGCGATACAGGTCTCTTCCATCCAGCCGCAGCGTCGCGTTGCGGACATCGGCACCGGCCAGCGCCGGGGAGATCGGCTTGCCGTCCAGCAGCACATCGACAACGACCGGCTCGGGCGCGTCGCGCCCGGCGACGACAAACACGTCGCGCGCCGTGAACGGCAGGATCAGACGCGCGCCCGGCTCGCTTGCGACAACGGCCTCGCGCAGCGCCCGCCACCGGCCTTCCAGGAAGAACGCCGCATCGCGTCCCGCGATCCCGTCCTCGCGCGGCAGCACGTACCCGGCTACGGCGTCGCGCGTGTAGCCCGAATCGTTGCCCAGGAACCGCTCTCCCCGCTCGTATCCCAGGTAGATCTCGGGGGTGATCCCTTCGCTTGGTCCTTCCACGTCGGCCGTCGTCGGTGGCGGAAGTGTCGCACCGGCGTCGGCCAGCAACCGGCGTACAGCGGCTTCAATACGCCGGCTGCCGCCCTCGCCGATCTGATCGAACCGGATCCGCCCCCGATGATCGATCAGATAGACATGAGGCCAGTAATGATTGCGGAACGCATCCCACGTCCGGTGGTCGTTGTCCTGCGCGACCGGCCACAGGACCTGCTTCTCTTTCACGGCACGCTCAACGTTGCTCGACACTTTCTCAAAGCCGAATTCGGGAGCATGGACGCCGACGATCTCCAGCCCCGCCGCCTTGTACGTGCGATACAGGTTGCGAAGCTCGGGAAAGGTCCGGATGCAGTTGATGCAGGTGTAGGTCCAGAAGTCGATCAGCACCACCTTGCCGCGCAACGATGCCAGGGTGAGCGGCGGAGAGTTGAACCACCGGGTCAGCCCCTCAAACTCGGGGGCCTTGTCGTTTCGCGTCAGAACCGCGCCCGAGGGCCGGATCGGTGCCTGAGAAAACACGCCGCCGCGATAGGCGGCCACGCCGCACGAGCCAAAGAGCACCATCCCTGCGACGGCGATGCGGGGGTCAAGCCCCCGGGCGCGGTTCTTCATTGCCTGCGAGCGTACGCAAAGGTCCGGGCGCCTGCCGGGGCCCTGGCTTCGCTCCACGGTTCGCGCGGTTCCCGTCCCGGCTTGGCGTGGAGACGGCCGGG
>JBKKBA010000303.1:0-6200 GCA_046714275.1 Actinomycetota bacterium | reverse complement strand
CACCCCCACCTCGCCCCCGCCGGGGGGCCGGCCGTCCGCCCACCCTTCCTTGCAGGCGTTCGCGGACGTGCCGCCGGAGATGGCGGGCATCTTCTGCGACTTCGACGGAACGCTGTCGGCGATCGTGGACGATCCCGACCTTGCCCGGCCCGTCCCACAGGCGGTGTCGGTGCTCTCGGCGCTTGCCCTGCGGTACGCGGTCGTCGTCGTGATCAGCGGGCGGCGGGTCGCCGATGTCGCCGGACGCCTGCCCGCGGCGGGAGTCCGGCTGTACGGCATCCACGGCTTGGAACGGATGACCGGGGGCTCGGTGGTGCTTGTTCCCGAGGCAGCGGCAATGCTGGAGTCGGTCCAGAGGGCGGCAACGTTGATCGAGGCTCACGTCGCCGACATCGACGGCGTGGTGGTCGAGCGCAAGGGGGCCGCGATCGCGGTTCATTTCCGCAGAGCTTCCGATCCCCTCCAGGCCGAGCGCCTTGCGGCGCCAGCCGTTATCGACGCCGCGAATGCCGAGGGATTGACGATCGTTCCCGGTCGCCTGGTGCTGGAGGTGCGGCCGCCCGGCGGCGGCGACAAGGGGGATGTGGTGACACGGATCGCGCGTGAGCTGTCGCTGGAAGCGGCGCTGGTTACCGGCGACGATGCCGGCGATCTTCCGGCCTTCCGGGCCGCGGCCGCGCTGCCGTGCGCGGTGCGCATTGCCGTGGCGACGCCGGAGGCTCCGGAGGGCCTGGTTCGTGAAGCGGACGTGATCGTCGAAGGTCCCGAAGAGGTTGTGCACATCCTGCGGTCGCTGCGTCGCTGAGCGCCGTCAGGCCTCTGCGCGCGATGGCTCGCGGGTGCGTTCCAGGTCGCGAAGCTGCGACAGCAGCCAGCGGGCCGGGCGATGGCTGCGCGCCAGTCTCCGCAGCCGCCGCGCGCGCTCGCGGCGTTCTTGCGGCGAAGCCTCGATCGCTTCCTCGATCGCCGCGGCCGTCGCATCGACGCTGAAGGGGTTGATCCCCAGTGCCGCCGCGCCCAGCCGCGTCCATGCGCCGGCGTTCCGAGACAGAATCAGCGTGCCGTCGCGCCGATTCAGGATCGGGCCTTCGAAGGCGACCAGGTTCATGCCGTCGAACACCGGGTTAACGATCAAGACGTCGTAGAGCGAGTAAGCGGCCAGGGCGCGAGAGATCGAATCTTCGATATCGACCCGGACGGAGTCGGGCCCGAAACGAAGGTTGATCCTTGCCGCGACCGCGACGCATTCCTCGGTGTAGGCGATGTATTCGGGGACGTCGTTTCGCGACGGTGCCAGCAGAACTAGGTGCGTCACGCGGCCTCGGAAATCTGGTCGCCGCTCAAGTACGGCCTCGTAGGCCAGCAGGCCGCGCAAGATGTTCTTTGACAGCTCGGTCCGGTCAACGCGCAAGAGCAGGCAGCGGTCTTGGGCCCATTCGGCCAGCCGGCGCCGCTCCTTCCGTACGGCGGGGTCGGCGGCTTGCGCGGAAAGATCCTGCGCGTTGACTCCAACCGGATACACGCCGACGCGGGTCGTTCTGCCGCCGTGCTTGACCCACCGTTCGCCGGTGCGGGCTCCCAGAATCTCGCGGCACCCGAAGCGAAACGAGTCGGCCCAGCGTGTCGTCTGGAACCCCACGACATCGGCGCCCAGCAGCCCGTCGATCAGCGCTCGCGACCAGTCGTCGGGCAGCATTCGCAGATAGTCGGGTTGCGCAAACGGGATGTGCCAGAAGTGCGCGATGTGGACGTCGGGGCGCATGGCTCGCAGCATCGGCGGCACCAGCGCCAGGTGATAGTCCTGCACGACACAGGCTGCTCCTTCGGGGGCGTCCTCGGCAATCGCGTCGGCGAATCGCCGGTTCACGGACACGTAGGCGTCCCACGCGGCTTGGTCGTCGTGATCGAAGATCGGCGTGCGCGGTGGGTCGAAGAGGTAGTGGTGCGCGAACCACAGCACACGGTTGGAAAGCCGGTTGTAGTAGGGGTCGTACTCCTTCTCGGGGATATCCAGTAGCCGGACCGACACGCCGGGCATCCCCGTCACCTCTGGGGTCAGGCGACCCGTGCGCTCGCGATCGAACGGCGTCAAAGCCGTGGCGATCCATGTGCACTCGCGCTGGCTGAGCGCGCCGGAGAGCACCGAAACCAGACCGCCCGAGCCGCGGCGCACCTCCCCGGACTCTTCGAAGGTGACCGGGCCCCGGTTGGAAGCGACGATCAGAGACGGGTTCATCGCCGGTGGCGATGCCGGCCGCAGATCCACCGGCCGCAGATCCACCGGCCGCAGGTCTTCCGGCTGCCGGTCACGACAGCGTCTCCAGCACTCCCAGGAAGGCGTTCAGCGAGCTGGTGGACAGAAAACGATCGCGGACGCTCAGCCGGGCCTGGCGCCCCATCTCGGTCGCGCGGTCACGGTCGCGCAGCAGCTCCAAAGCGCGCGCGGCGCATTCTTCGGTGTTCGAAACCAGGAAGCCGTTCTGACCGTCGCGAATCTGAGCGCGGATCCCGCCACAGTTGCCGCCGATCACGGGCTGCCCCTTCCACATTGCCTCGGTCACCGTCAGCCCGAATCCCTCCCGGATCGACTTCTGGATGACGACCTCTGCTTCGCGCTGGAAGGCGTTGACCTCCATGTTGCCCACGCCTTCCAGGTTGGTCAGCATCACGATGTCTTTGTCGCCGTCGGCGTGACGCGCCGTTCGTTCCCAGTACTGAACGCCTTCAGGATCGTCGTTGGCCATGGAGCCGGCCATGACCAGCACCGCATCGGGCACCTGCTCCTTGACCAGCCGGTACGCATCGATCACGCCCAAAGGATCCTTCCATGGGTCGAAGCGCGAGACTTGCAGAAGGATCGGGCGCGATGGATCTAGGCCGTATGCGTGCAGCACCGCGTCGCGGACGTCGTGGTCCAGCGCGACGTTCTTGAGCGATAGGGGGTCGATGGTTGGGGCGATCAAGAACACCTGCGGACCCTTGAGGTCTGGCCGCACGAACTCGGCCATCG
Source organism: Actinomycetota bacterium (assembly GCA_046714275.1). Classification (GTDB taxonomy): domain Bacteria; phylum Actinomycetota; class AC-67; order AC-67; family AC-67; genus JBKKBA01. The sequence continues at coordinate 3,190 of JBKKBA010000303.1, read as the reverse complement.
TGAAAATCGCGCCGTCGTACCCATCCACCATCGGCTTGAGGAAATTCCAGATCGGGTCGTAGACTTCGGTCAGGTCAATATGGCAGCGCCAGATCCACTTTCCGGCGACCGGCCCTTCGTCCCGCAAGATCGGCAGCATGCCGGCGGGCTGCCCGTCGTGGACGACGACGAAGTCGTAGTCGTGGTCCAGAGTGCGCGCATTGACTCGATTGATGGACCGGTAGGTGTCCATCATGGCGTCGTCCCAGTAGACCTCGGCCCCCTGCAGTGCGTTGTGCATCGCCTTGGTGACGTTAAAGAAAGGCTCGGAGCCGTGGATCACGCGCCACTCGGCGTCCAGGCCAAGATCGCGCTGCAGCGGCACCAGCGTGTGCAGCAATTCGGCCACGCCGCCGCCGTACGCCGTTGAGTTGATGTGAAGGACCTTGGCTCCCTTGAACGGAGCCGCCCGCACGCGCAAATCCGATACGACGTCGCGGCCGACGACGGCCGCGTAATCGCCAAGCGACTTCTGGGGCAGGGGGACGGGTGTCAGCATCAAGTCATCGTATACCCGGCTGCAGGCGAAGCTGATCGAGCGGGCGAGGTCCGGTCAGACGGATGCGCGTGTGGCAAGGACGCGGGCGCGACAGATGTTCCGTGCGTCCAGCCGAGCTTGATTTCGTTGCAGCTCGCCTTTCCGCACCGCCTGGGCGAAGCTGCACACGCCGGGAGCCCGCCGGTGGGCGGGTGCCGCGTGCTTCTGAAGGGCTCGCATCGCTCTACCCGGAAATATCGGACGTTTCGGGGTGCGGCTTTAGCAAGCCCAAATTTCGCCGCCGGTACCGCGGCGGTTCAGTGGCGGGCGACTACGGCTGCCAGTGCGTCGGCCCAGCCCAAGTTGCCGTTGCGGGGCGCCACCGTAACGTTGCCGGCAGCAGCAGCCGATCGAGCCAAAGAAGCATCGCCGGCAACCGCATCCGCGGTGAGCACCAGCGTCGCCACCTCTGCCGCCATGGCCAGGTCGGCCCACGAGTCGCCGATCGCGATGCACTCGCCTTTCGGGATGCTTCGCTCCGCCCGATCCCGCGCGATCGCCGTCGCCTTGGAGATACCTCGGGGGAGGAGATGGTAGGCGTGCGCCTGCCCCGGCTCCAGGCCCAGATAGGTGCCGTGCAGGACACCGTTGTCGGCCAGGCGCACCCAGCCGAAGCCCGCGCGTTCCAGCGCCGCATCGACATCGTCCACGTCGGCGCGCCCGCGCAGCAGATGCGAGTAGTCGCGGCCGGCTGCCCACGGGGTGTGCGGTTCCAGTGAGAAGGACTTCACCACAAGTGCCAGCGCGCCCTCCCGTTCCATCGCGTGTGTCGGAGGCTGATCACCCCCCGGGTACTCACCCAGGTTTTGCACCGTGGACCGCCCGAAGTCGTAAGAGAGGACGGCTCCCATCTCGCCGATCGCGGTGCTCATCCCCAAGATGCGCGCGTCGCGGACCAGTCCCTGAATCGTGCGGCCGGAGCACGGCACGACCTCCACGCCGGCGTGGTGCGCGGCGACCAGGGCCGCGGCCGGTTCGGCCGTCGGCACGCCGTCGGGGTCAACGACGAAGGCGCCGTTCCGGCCCAGCATTGTTCCGTCCATGTCCGTATAGACGACGCGGATGCCGGAAGGCGGCTGGAAGTCGGGCAGCACCGGGTCATGATACGGGGCGTTTCCCGTGGGATCCCCAGTGCGCGCCCGGCGGGGCTTCGCCTATCCTTTCCTCTATATGGGCGCGATCGAAGGACTTCGATGCCGCGAGTGCGACCGGGAATACCCGGTCGAGGCGCTGCACGTGTGCGAGTTTTGCTTTGCGCCGCTGGAGGTCGTCTACGACTACGACGCGATCCGCGCTCGCATCAGCCGCGAGAGCATCCAAGCCGGCCCCCGGTCGATGTGGCGCTACGACGACCTGCTTCCGGGAGACGCCGCGGTCCGCGTGGACCTGGGAGCCGGCTTCACGCCTTTGCGGCCGGCGCCGCGCCTGGGAGAAGCGCTGGGCCTGCCTGACCTGTGGATCAAGAACGACACGGCCAACCCGACGCATTCCTTCAAGGACCGCGTCGTCTCGGTCGCGCTGACCGTGGCCCGGCAGTTCGGGTACCGGGTCGTCGCCTGCGCGTCGACCGGCAACCTTGCCAATGCGGTGGCGGCCCACGCCGCCCACCCCGGCCTGGACGCCTACATTTTTACGCCCTACGACCTAGAGGCTCCCAAGATCATCGGGACGGCGATCTACGGTCCCAACCTGGTCGCGGTGAAAGGGACCTACGACGACGTGAACCGGCTGTGCAGCGAGATCGCCGGGGAGTACCCGTGGGCTTTCGTGAACGTCAACATCCGGCCGTACTACGCCGAGGGGTCCAAGACGCTGGCCTACGAGATCGCCGAGCAGATGGAATGGTCCGCGCCCGATCACATCGTGGCTCCGATGGCCAGCGGATCGCTGCTGACCAAGATCAAGCGCGGGTTGGACGAGCTGGTTCGTGTCGGCCTGCTGGACGGTCACCGCACCCGCATCTCCGGCGCGCAGGCGACGGGATGCTCTCCGATCTCCACGGCGTTCAAGGCCGGAGCCGAGCACATCCGGCCCGTGAAGCCGGACACGATCGCGAAGTCGCTGGCGATCGGCAATCCGGCGGATGGGTTCTACGCGATCAAGGCCGTACGCGATACCGGCGGGTCGATGGACGATGTGACCGATCGCGAGGTCGTCCAGGGGATCGCCTTGCTGGCTCGTACTGAGGGGGTTTGGGCCGAGACGGCGGGCGGCGTGGTCATTGCCACGCTAAAAAAATTGGCCGCCGCCGGTCTGGTCGGCGAGGCCGAGAGAACGGTTGCGCTCATCACCGGTGACGGGTTGAAGACGGCGGAGGCGGTCGCCGACATTGCGCAGCCGTCGATGACGATTGCGCCGACACTGGAGGACTTCGCGGCGACCGCGCGTCTGGCCGGCGGGGCATGACCGAGTCTGGAAACGGGAGGAAGGCATGGGTGTGAGCGTGAGGATCCCAACGCCGTTGCGAACGGTGACCGGGGGCGCATCGGAGGTCGGTGTTGAGGCCGCGAGCGTTCGAGAGCTGATCGAAGCGCTGGAGTCGAAGCATCCGGGGATGAGGGGGCGCTTGTGCGAAGACACCGGTGAGATCCGCCGCTTCGTCAACGTCTACGT
>JBKKBA010000302.1:0-2751 GCA_046714275.1 Actinomycetota bacterium | reverse complement strand
GATCGTCCGGCCTTTGATGCGCTCGTCCACGAGCATGCCGCAGCGATCTTTGGATTCGTCGTGCGCCGCACCGGTGACCGGACCCTGTCGGAGGATCTTTCCCAGGAGACGTTCCTTCGCGCGTGGCGGGGACGCGCGTCCTATCGAGGGGATTCGTCGGTGCGAGCCTGGCTGCTGGCGATCGCGGCGAATGCGATTCGTGACTACCAGCGGATGCGGCGACGCCGGGTCATGGAAACGACCGAAGAGGCAGCCGCTGCCGTTCCGGCTGCCGGCGCCGACCCGTCGTTGCGCGTCGAGCACGCGGAGGCGATTGAACGGCTGCACACCGCTCTGGCCGTCCTGCCGGAGGCGCATCGGGAGATGTTCCTGCTTCGCGAGCGCGACGGGCTTTCCTACAAGGAGATCGCAGCCGTGCTTGCGTGCCCGGTCGGATCGGTGATGTCGGGGCTGTCTCGGGCGCGCGAGCGGCTGCTGGCCGCGGTGGAGGGATAGATGGATCACGCCGAAGCGCGGCTGCTGGCAAGCGCCCGGTACGACGGTGAGCTGGATGCCCCGTCGGGACCATTGCTTGACGAGCATCTTGGGACCTGCGCGCCGTGCCGCTCGTTCGCCGCGGCGCTTCGCAGGCTGACGTCGCTGGCTGCGGCGCTGCCGGCCCTGCCGCTACCCGAAACCTTTGCCGTCCACGTGCCGGCGGACCCGCCATTGCTCCACCGTGGCGTTCGGATGCCGTCGGCGTGGCGATCACGTGCGGCCTCGGCCGCTTCAGTCGCTGCCGTCGCGGCGGTCGTCACAGCGCTCATCGTCGGCGGGTTGCCGGTGCGCACGTTCCGCGTGGCCCCGGCCGCCGCGACGCGGGCGCTCACCACGATCCGAACGCTGGACGTGTCGCGCGTCGTCACCGAACGCGACGCCGGGGGTCGGGAGCAAACCACGGTCGAGCGGATCCGCTACCGAGCCCCCGCTTCGGTGCGAATCGACCGCACCCTGCCCGACGGCACCACAGAAACCGAGATCCGAGTGCCCGGGATGCGGTACCGGACGCGCGGTGGTGACGGCGTGCTGCGCACGGGCGTCCCGCCGGAAGCTAATCCGGTTCCCGAGCCGATCTCGCCGACGCTCGCGCTGCTGGGACGCGACGCCGGCCCCGGCCCGGTCATCGCGGGACGAGCCACCAGGCGCGTCGTGCTGGACCAAGGCGGCGGCATTCGTCGCGAGGCACTGCTGGATGCAGCGCGATCAACGATTCTGGGCGCCGACGTGTCCGTTGTGCTGGGCAAGCAGGGCTTCACCGGATCCGGCCAGATTTCGTCCAAGCGCGTTACGTCGATCCGCTACAACTCGCCGTTGGACGATTCCCTGTTCGTCGCCCCCGGCGCCCCTTCGATCGACGAGGGATTCCGAACCTCCCCAGTTTCCGCCTTGAAGTTCGCGCCGGCAGCCGCGCCGCGCGGCTTCCGGGTCGTTCAAGCCGGAGCCGGCCCCACCGAAGAGTCCATCCTGTACGCCAAGGGAGCCTTCACGATTCTGGTCCGGATGACCAGTGTGGACGAACCGCCACGCGACGGCACCTGGTTGAGCCTTCCGGCAAGCGTCGGATCGCGCGTGGCGATGCTGTACATCGCCCTCTACGACCTGCCGGCTCTGCGCTTCCGCGTCGGATCTCAGTGGGTGACCATTTCGGCCCCGATGGACCAGGACGGACTGGAACGAGCCGCCGAGAAAATGTTCCCCGGCTCGGAATAAGCCGCGACGACCGCCGTCTGACCCTTTGGACGAGCGGAATTGCGACGGAATCCTCGAAGGGAGGGCCTCAGATGAAGATGAGATCACGGCTTGCCGCGGCCACGGGCGCGGCGGCACTTGTGCTGGCGCCCCTGCTGGCCCTGGCACCCGCTGCGCAAGCTGGAGGAGGCGGCTGCCGGCACACGGAAGGAGTGACGCAAGCGAAGGGCGTTCGGGTCGCATTGCAAGCGGTGTGCTTTACGCCGACGATCATCTGGGCGGCCCCCAACCAGACCATCACCTGGACGAACCAAGAAGACCTCCCTCACAACGTCATCTCGACCGGATTTCGCTTCAGCTCCGGCGATCTGGCCGAAGGGCAGAGCTTCGCGTTCCGGTTCACGTCCCCCGGCATTTATCCCTACGCGTGCGCCTTCCACCCCGGCATGACGGGCGCCGTCGTCGTCGGGACGCCCGTCGCCCCGGCCAAGACGATCGACATCGGCCAAGCCGGCTTCGAGGCTCCTGTTCAACGTCCGCCGTCGGCAGCCGGAGCCGCGCTTATCGACGGCGGAGCCGCGCTGACCGGCTCCATGTCAAGCCGGTCGAACGGGCGAGTCTTTGCCGTCGTCGCCGCACTTGCGGTGGCGGCCGCCGCAGCTGCTGGCTTTGGCGTCGGCCGCGCACGTGCTCGGAGATGCTCCCGGCATCGCCTGCAGAGCGGATCGCAGAACGCTTGAGGGGGCTGCGCTTGAGGGCGAGGAGATCCCCCGCCTCAGCGTACGTTGCGAGATATACGACCCCGTGCCCGTTCGTGTTTGCGTTTCCACTGGAAACGTTGCTGGGACTCTGCGAATACCCTCCTGATCGTCCTTGACTTTCAGCAATGCGGCGTTTACATTACACGAACATCTGTTCCTGTCAAGGAGGAGCCACTTGAAACCCGAAGACCTGGAAAACCAGATCGTCGAAGCACATACGATTGCCGCGACCCATCGCGTTGCGATGCTGTTCGCGCTCGCT
>JBKKBA010000301.1:0-4542 GCA_046714275.1 Actinomycetota bacterium | reverse complement strand
GTTGAAGGGTGAACGACGGCGATTGGCGACCCCAGTGATACGCGGACCAGGCGTGGCTTGCAGCGGCCGGCGCGGCCGCGGCGATCAGCATGGCCCCGGTGACGGCAAGCACGACGAATGACTTCTTCAAGCGATTCCCCTCCTTGACAGGCATGGCCGAATGTCCCCCAATAGTTGTCGGCACGAATGACTGTAAGGGTTACCAAGCCCGGTAGGGAATAGCTCAAAAGGGCGAGAATTCGGCTCTTTTCGCCTGGTCCCGGCGGGCTTGCAAGCAATTCGGGACGGACCGGAATCGCAAACCGGCATGCAGAAAGGGCGGCCCGTGGGCCGCCCTTTCAAAGGATCGAGTTGTTACAGCGTCGCCGGCAGGATCCAGGTGACGGTGCCGTTGCCCGCTGCGTCGATCTGCACATCGACGAATTCGGACGGTTCGATCGGACTGATGCCGGCCAGCGCCCAGGTGTTGACGGAATCCAGATGCGAATAGATCGACTCCAACTGGTTGTAGTCGTGCTGGTTCGGGGTTTGGTTGGTCGAAGGGTCGTTCGTGTAGTCCATGCACGTGCCCAGGTTGGGGTTGTCGAAGTTCTCGTCCTGGTGGGCCAGGCCGAAGACGTGCCCGACTTCCTGGCACATGACCATCTGACGCCACGCCGGCGTGTTGTAGGTCGCGGTGTCGAAGTACGAGTCGTTCATCTTTACGTAGCCGGACACGATGTGACCGCCCGAGACCGAGATCCCGGCAATGCCCAGCCAGCCGTTGAAGCCGTAGGCTGCGTTGCAGATCTGGACCCGGCCGCTGGGACCCGAGCACTTCCGCGCGTTGCTCGAACTTCCGGCGACGATCGTGGTGTCGAGGACCGTGGACTTCGTCCAGTCGGACGAGGCCTTGGACAGGTAACTGTCCCAGTTGCTGGTGACGTTGTCGCCCAGCTTCAGGGTGAACGGGTTGCTGGTGCGGCCCCAGTGGTAGGTGCCCCACGAGTGGCTTGCGGTCGCCGGTTGGACGGCCGTTGCGAGTGCCATCACCGCGATGACGGCGAAGGCTGCGAAGGACTTCTTCAACCTGGTCCCCTTTCCACGGCTGACGGGGTGTGTGCCGTGAGGGTCTGGATTGTGGCAAATGCCGGGCTGGAAGGCAAGGGCTTGAACCGCACAATCGTGTAAACAAATGGTGACGCCCGGAGCTTGCTTGCACGCCCACCGAGCCCGGGTGGCAGCGGCAGCCGATGGGGCCGGAACCCACACAGCCTCTCACTGGTAGTCTTTCGTCATGCCCCCCTCGGCCTTCGACACCGTCCTGGTCATCGACTACGGCGCCCAGTACGCCCAGCTCATTGCTCGCCGGGTCCGAGAGTGCAAGGTCTACTCCGAGATCCTTCCCCACGATGCGTCGGTGGAGGCCATCCGAGCCAAAAACCCCCGCGGCTTGATCCTGTCCGGCGGCCCCGCGTCGGTCTACGAGCCGGGCGCGCCGCCGGTGAACCCCGCCTTCTTCGAACTGGGAATTCCCGTGCTGGGGATCTGCTACGGGCATCACGGCATGGCTTCGGTGCTGGGCGGCACCGTCCAGAACACCGGCACGCGCGAATACGGCAAGACCGATCTGGTCGTTTCGCATGCCGCGGGCCTGTTCCGAGAGCTACCCCTGGACCAGACCGTTTGGATGAGCCACGCCGACGTCGTCGCGTCGCCGCCGCCCGGATTCCGGGTCACCGCTTCGACCGACGGATCGCCTTGCGCCGCCTTCGAAAATCCCGAGCGCGGTTTCTACGGCGTGCAGTTCCATCCCGAGGTCGCCCACACGCCCAAGGGGTTAGATCTGCTGAAGAACTTCCTCTACGACGTGTGCGACGCTCGTCCGTCGTGGACGCGGGTGTCGATCATCGAGGAAGCCGTGGCCGAGATCCGCGCGCGCGTGGGGGATCAACGCATCATCTGCGGGCTGTCGGGCGGCGTGGATTCTTCGGTCGCAGCCGTTCTGGTGCACAAGGCGGTCGGCGATCAGCTCACCTGTGTCTTCGTCGATCACGGCCTTCTGCGCGCCGGTGAAGCCGAGCAAGTTGAAGAGACGTTCCACCGGAACTTCCAAACCAACCTGATTCACGTCAAGGCCCAAGACCGCTTCCTGCTGAGTCTGGCCGGAGTGACCGATCCCGAACAGAAGCGGAAGGCGATCGGCCGTGAGTTCATCCGGGTGTTCGAAGAGGTCGCCAAGACCGATCTGGCCGGCGTGGACTATCTGGTGCAGGGAACGCTGTATCCTGACATCATCGAGTCGGGGACGCGCGACGCGGCAAAGATCAAGTCCCACCACAATGTCGGGGGACTGCCCGAAGACATGCAGTTCACGCTGGTCGAGCCGCTGCGCAACCTGTTCAAGGACGAGGTGCGCGCGATCGGTGAAGAGCTAGGTCTTCCCGATGAGATCGTGTGGCGCCAGCCCTTCCCCGGACCGGGTCTAGCGATCCGGATCATCGGGGCCGTGGACTCCGAAAAGCTGGAGACGTTGCGCGCGGCCGACGCGATCGTGCTGGAAGAGATCCGCCGCGCCGGGCTTCTGCGCGAGATCTGGCAGTCGTTTGCGATTCTGCCCGACATTCGCACCGTCGGCGTGATGGGCGACGGCCGCACGTACGCGCACCCGATCGTGCTGCGCGCCGTCACCAGCGAAGACGCGATGACCGCCGACTGGGCTCGGCTTCCGTACGACCTGCTGGAGCGAATCGCATCGCGCATTGTCGGCGAAGTGCCGGGTGTGAATCGCGTCGCCTACGACATCACCTCGAAGCCACCCGGCACCATCGAGTGGGAGTAACGCGCCGCGCGGGCAGCTTTGCCGCCGCCGTGATCGCCGGCAGCACCCTGTTCGTTTCTCTTTTTATCACCGGCGCTCAGCCGTCCCACGCGAAATCGTTCTCGTTTCCCCGGGTGGCGATCGACGTTCGAGTGCTGGAGGACGGATCATTCCAGGTTCGGGAGGACCGGACGTATCAGTTCGACGGCTCGTTCTCGCGCGGGTTCCTGGATATTCCGCGTGCCACGTACCGGATCACCGACGTCGGAGTTTCCGAGCAAGGCATCGCGTTCCGACCGGGTCACTTCGGGGCTCGCGTCCCCTCGACATTCGTCTTTATCGACTCCTCCCCGTACCACATCGAGTGGTACTACAACGCCGCAAACGAAGCCCGGACTTTCACGATCGAGTATCGAGTGACCGGGGCGGTCCGGCGTCACGACGACGTTGGTGAGTTCTACTGGAAGTTCATCGGCGAGGAATGGGAACAGGGAGTGGATCGCGTTGACGTAACGGTCCATCTTCCGGAGGGCGCGAAACGCGAGGAGATCCGCGCGTGGGGCCACGGCCCGCTGAACGGCGAGGTGCGGATCGTAGATGCGCAGACCGTGCACTACGCCGTGGAAGACTTGCCGGCGAAGACATTTGTCGAAGGGCGCATCGCGTTTCCACCCCGGCTGATCCCGCGCGCCGCCGCCACGCCCGGTCGCGCGCTGGGCGGCATCCTGGCCGAAGAGCGGCGTCTGGCAGGCAAGGCGAATCGCGCGCGTGCCGTCGCCCGCGCGCTCAACGTGGCGCCGCCGCTGATCGCGATCGCTTCGTTCGGGCTGTTTCTGTTCCTGTTCTGGCGGTACGGGCGCGAGCCGGGTGGCCCGAAGGTTCCCCGGCACCTGCACGAACCGCCGTCGGACCTGGCTCCGGCTCTGGTCGGCTACCTGATGCGGTGGGGAACGGTGACGACCGTGGACATGACGGCGACCCTGATGGACCTTGCCCGGCGCGGCTACCTGCGCATCGAGGAGGAGCGGCTGGATGGGCGCGGCGAGCGCTACCGCTATCGCATCCGCATCCAGGAAAAGGATCGCGGCGGGCTGGAAGACTACGAGCGAGCGCTGATGAGCGTGCTGGCTCAGGCGGCCGCCGGGGACGGCTCGGTCGCCGATGACGAGCTTCGGGATTGGGCGCGTGCCCATCCGTCGGCCATGCAGAGCGCGTACGGCTTGTTCCGCAGCAGGGTGTTGGAGCTTGGCGAGGCTAAGGGATGGACGGTGCCACGCGTCGGAATCATCGCCGGGAACGTGCTGATCGCATCGATCGCGCTGATCGGTGGGTTTGTGGCCATCGGCTCGCAGGCCGGGCCCGAGGCGATCACGCTGGCGCTGATCACGGCGCCGCTCCTTGCGCTGGGGGTGGCGATCCGCCGCCCCATTGGCTCGCCGATCGTGCTGTTGCTGGCGCTGGCGGCGCTGGCCTGGACGGCGGCGGAGGGCGGGTTGACCTACGCGCCCGGCGGACTGCTGGCCGTCATGCTGGCTACCGTCCAGCTAGGTCTGACGGCAACGCTGCGACGGCGAAGCGCTGCGGGCGCGATCGAGCATCGCCAATGGAGCGCGTTCAAGCGGTTCCTGGGCGACGTCGGCCGGATCGGTGACTACCGGCCGGGCGCCATCGTGCTGTGGGAGAAGTACATGGTGTATGCGATCGTGCTGGGCCAAGCTGAAACCGTTTCCAAGGCGATGGCC
>JBKKBA010000300.1:0-6800 GCA_046714275.1 Actinomycetota bacterium | reverse complement strand
CCTCGTAGCCTCCGGGTGACCCCTTTTGAAGCACAACATCGGGCTTGGTCCGCCGAACCTCGGCGCGTCCGGCCAGAGCCGTGTTGATCTGCGGAATAAGGTCGTCGATGTTGCACTTGCTTGCACAGAGCACGGTGTCGCCGTTTCGCACCAGCGCAATAACCGGCTCGTACTCGTCGGTCTTTGCGGTGCCGGTGCGCCCCTTCGCGTAGGATTTCGCGCGATTCTCGATCAGGCCGATCGTAAGGCCCGCGATCTGGAGATTCTCGACTCGCGCCGTGGCCTCACTGATCAGGCCAAGCTTGGGATCCAGTGAGACTTTCGTGCTGGAAGACGCGCGCCCAATGCGAATCGGAAGGGCGCTGCCCTGTTCCCCGAGCGCGGCGGTCAGGTGTCCGTCGGCTTTCGCGCTCACGGTGTTCCCCGACCGGCAATCCACGCTGGTCTCTCCGGCCAGGTGCTCGGAGTTCTGGCCGGGCCGGTCGTTGGGGTAGTAGTCCGCCGCGCAGAACGCCGGCTCGTACTTCCAGGTCGTGTGCGGCGCGGCGGTCTTGTTGACGTGGGTCTCCAAGTCCTGGTCGGCATCGACGCCCGCGACCTGTTTGATGGCGTCATAAACACCAAGCGTCTTCATCTGGTTATCCAGGCCGCTGGCGCGGCGGATCGACTCGCCCTTTGTCAGAAGGGAGGCGAAGAACAGACTGTCGCGCAGAACCTGCGGAAAGATCTGCGGAACCGGCCCCGCGTACGTGTAGGTGGCGTCGCAGCGTGAAGGCAGTCCGAAGTCCTGGATCGAGTTGTCATCCAGTCGGATCGATTCAGCGCGGGCATCGACAATAGACTCGGACAACTCCGTTTTCGGGATCAGGCCGACGGCGATCTCCCGGTCGTGGAAAGCGCAGCGGGAATTGGCGTTCTGATAGCCCTGGCCGATGTACTCGTTCCCGTTCGAGGGGGGAACGCCGGCAAGGCCGGAGGCCATCAGCACGCGCGCGCCGAATGCGCTGGCGACGCCGCCGTACTCGGCGGTTGTCACGCCGGGCTTCTCTTCGACCTGGCGCGTCAAGAGGTCGGGATCCTCGTCATCCTGCGGTGGAAGCGGCGGTGGCACCTGCCACAACTCGTAGTTGTCCCGCCAGAATTCGGCGCCGCCGGCTCCAGCCACGAACAAGATGCGATTGCGCTTGGGATCGATGGCGATCGTCGCTTGGCCGGGATAGCTCGGCTTGCCCGCGTCGTACGTGTCCGCCTGTGGGACGGGATCTTGGCCGGCCTCGGCGATGAGTATCCCGAATCCCGCCGTCAATCCGTACAGCCTTCCGCTGGTCGGGTCCACGCCCAGGCCGACTGAGGCTGCGTTTGTGTCTCCCTTCGGCGTCATCTCGATGACGCCGATGAAGGCGTTCGACGCGACCTCGTAGACCCAAGCATCGACCTCCTGGGTTGCGTTCAGGAGGAACATGCGGCCGCGTTTCACGTCCATCGCCCAGTGTGCGATTGCGGCCGGCGCCGGGATCGCCTTCTCTTCCCGGCCGGCCGGGTCGAAGAGCCCTTCCCGGCTGATCCTGATCAGGACGTCGTTCACGGAATAGGGGGTCGAGTAACAGGGAAAGACCACCCATGTCTTGATCGGCGCGACTGCGGCCGTTGACTCAAGGTCGGGGCCTTTGGCGATCATGATCGGCGTCAGCGCCGGGCTGGAGACGATGTTAATTGGGTCGCGCCGGCAGTTGCGGACGTAGCGAGGGCCAAGCATGCCCGGAGCGCCGGGAAGTGGTCCGTCGGTCTTGAATTCGGCGGATGTCCAGCCCAGCAACGTGACCGTGTTCACGGTATAGGTCGCGTTGTTGTCCAACGCCGCAGCCAGCAGGATCAGTTGGTCGGCTTCTTCGTCGTACTCCAAGCCGAACAAGGCCTGGACCTTGCCGAAGTTCCGAACCAGCCCGCGAGGAAATTCCTTCTGCCGGTAGGCAAAAGTCTTCAGGTCGATGACCAGCAATCCGGAGACCTCGGTGCTGGTGATCGCGTAGTGGCCGTACTCAAGGAACAGCCGCTGATTGCGGGTGTCGAGCGTGTGGATCCACTCACCGCCGATGTCGGAGTTCGCGCGGCCGATGACGGTAGACAGCACCAGGGACCGCTTGAGCTCTAGAGTCCCAAACGAGCGCTCGGCGATGATCGTCTTTCCGTAGAGAGCCGGCGGAGCGACCATCGTCCAGATTTGGTAGACGACGTCGGCATCCGGATTGGCAATGATGGAGCCCTGTGGCGCGCCGGAAGCAACTTGATCCTTGAAGTTGGAGATCCCGTACTTCTTGGCGATGTCCTTGGGGAAGCGCGACAGGGATCCGACCTTCATCGGCCGGACGACCGGATCCTCGCCGTGCACGGGGGTGGCCAGAAGACTGGCAAGGACGAGCACCGAGCAGACGAGGACCCGAAGGGCCATGGTCGCGCGCGGTCTCGTGAAGGCCATCATGTCGTCCCCTGTAACCCGGTCGCGAACGGCCGGGTTGTTTCCTCTCGCCGGTGTGAACGGTCCTTCGTATGTGAGGCGGGGGAACCGGCGAAACCGCCGGCTCCCCCAAGTGCAGAAGCCTCGTTGCAGTGAACTACTTGTGAGCCAGAACGCCGTCTACGGCGAATACGGTCGCGCCGCCATCAAGGCACGAGCCGGTCGGCGTGCCCGGAGGAGCCGCCTGCGCATTCACGCTGCCAAAGGCGGTCGTGTCGGTCAGCACCAACTGCGTAGCGGCCGATTCCCACTTGATGATCGTGCTGTGGGTCGCAATGGTGCCGACCCCCAGGCCGACCGAGCGCCCGCAGTAGCCGATTCCCGTTCCGGAGGCCCTATACGGCGTGTTGTCGTTGGCGCAAGAGCCGGTCTGTGACCAGTTGAAGTTGTCGCCGGTCGTAGCGGTCAGATTCAGGCCGTGGTTGTTCGCGGGGGCCAACTGCATATGCTGGCCTGGGCTGCTGCCGGGTGCCGTGCCGGTGTTGTACGGGTCGGTGACGGGATAATAAAGGCCGTAGCGACCGCCCAGGCCCGTCTTCTGATTGACATGACCCGCCGTGGCTTTGCTCATCTTGTTGAGGGGGTCCGAGAGGGTCCCGAACTCGACGTTGTTGACCTGTGCCGGCGAGTTTAGAAGCACACACGCTGCCGGGGTGTTGTGGGCGCCGGCCTGCCCCACGAACGCGGCCGAAGCGATGATTCCGACCCCAAGCCCGGTGGCCAGCATCTTCCTAGTCTTCATGCAGCTCCTCCCTTCGATGCCCTTTCCCTCACCCTGCGAGCCGGAGGGCCAATCGTTGCTCCGCTCCCGCCCCGGACCGGATGGCCGGTCCTTGGGCCCTGCCGCGGATATCCCTCGTCCGGCCCGATCCGGACGCGGAGGCTGCCCACCGGACAGCCAACACCCGCCGTTTCGCGAATGTTTCGACACCAAGCTTCGCCTATCCTTCCAATGCGGCAATCAAATGAGCATTTGACCGAGCGGTAGCGATTTGAATGTGGGGTGCTTTTGGTGGCGAATCAGGATAAAGGCTCCGGCCCTGGAGTCCCAGCTCGCTCGGCGGGAGGGGAGCAAGGGCCCGCACTTCCCCCCGGGGTCCCCGAGGAGCTGGATCGCACGGCCGGCCGGATCCTGGACGCCAAGCATTTCCTGGCCCTGGCGATCCAGGCGCTGGTAGACGGCGATGCTCCGGCGGCCTTGGTCAATGCCGGGTACGCCAAGGCCGCCGCCCATCGGTCCCCGACGGTGCGGGAAGCGCTGGGAATCGCGCTCTACGCGACGGGTGATTTCAAGCAGGCCCTGGCAGAGCTGCAGACCTTTCGCCGGCTGACCGGATCGACCGTCCACGACGCTCAGATCGCCGACTGCTACCGGGGTCTGGGGCGGCCCGAACGCGCCGTTACCTTCCTGGACGAGGCCGGGCCCCCGTCCACCGAGCACGGGCGACGGGGCATGACGTTGATCCGGGCCGGCGCGCTGGCCGATATGGGCGAGCAAGCGGGCGCAGAGGCCGCCTTGCGCCTGGGCGGGATCCCAGGCGAAACGCTCAAGCCGGCGGGATCTCTGCCTCCGGGTTCTGTTGGAAGTACCGCAGATAACCCCCGGCGGAAGATCGGAAAGCGTCCAAGGCCTCGAAGCGGGCGGTGAGGACGGGGTCTTTGTAGACCTCGGCATACTCGTCCCGGGTCGCCTCGGTCAGCCGGTCTGCCAGGTAGTCCAGATCCTGGGACGTGGCCATCGCCTGCCGGATGATGCGCGCGTACTCCAACAGCTTCCGCCGCGCTTCGGCGATCATGTCCCGTCCGGCCGGTGCGGGGCCGAAGTGCGAGAAGTAGATCGCCGGCGGATCAAGCTCTCGGTATCGATCCAGGGCCGACAGGGCCAGGGACAGATCAAAATCCGGAGGTGGCGTCGCGGGGCGCAGGATCCCGGCTTCGGGCAGGTACACGCCCATTGAATCGCCGGCGAACAGCGCTCCCGTGTCCGAGTCGTGCAGCGTGATGTGGTGGCGAGCATGCCCCGGTGTGTACAGGACGCGAAGGTGGCGGCCGCCGCCGACGTCGATCGTGTCGCCTTCGTCTACAGCTCTCAGGCGAGCTTCGGGAACCGGCTTCAGGGGCCCGAACAGGGTGTCCAGCCGGTCTCCGAAGACGCGATACGAGCTGGCCATCAGCTTGGATGGGTCGATCATGTGCTTGGCGCCCCACGAATGGACCGCGACCGTGGCCGACGGATAGGCGAGCGCTACATCGCCGGCCGCCCCCGCATGGTCCAGGTGAATATGCGTCCCGACGAAGGTGGCGGCATCCTGCGGCCCGATTCCAAGTTGGGCCAGGCCGGACGTCAGGTCGGGCATCACGGTTGCGGGGCCGGTCTCGATGATCACCGGGTTCGGCCCTTCGATGACGAAGGCGGCGATCAGCCCGCGATGGCCGGCCATTTCGCAGTCGATCGCGATGATGCCGTCCGGATACCGGATGATCGGGGGAGCGCTCACCCGAAGCGGAGGCGGCGACGGATCAGCGCCCAGACACCGGCAATCAATCCGGCGGTGAAGAAGCCCTTGGCCATGTCCTTGGGCGCCCACGGCTTCAATCCGACGCTCGCCCAGTCAACCCGCAGCTTCAACGGTCCGGCTTGCAGACCACTCTGCAGAAAGACGTTCTGGCCTCCACCACCGCCGCCTGCCGGGATATCGAAGGTCGGAATATCGAACGACGGGATCTCAAAAGATGGGAAATCCGGCGTGTCACCGCCCGTATCGATTTCACCGGGGTCGCCACCGCCCAAGCCGGTCCCCAGAACGGCCTGGCTGGTCGCTCGAACTTGACCCAGCGCCAGCTTGATGGTCCGGACCGCGGAGGCCGATTGCTGAGCGCCGGTCGCACATTCCCGTGGGATCGGGACCGGGGGCTTCACGGGGATGTTCTGGCCGCCGAGCGTGTCGGCGACAGGCGCGCACGCACCGTCCACGACCTGAACGAGCCCTTTGACGGAGTCGTTCGCGGCCATATCGGTCAGGACCTGGGATGCCGCCGTGGTGCGCAGCTCCAGCACCAAACCCCTAGCCGCAGCGCTCGAAATCGCGGGTGTTTTGACGGCCGCGTTCTCTTGGTGCGTCCCGACTCGCAAGTC
The DNA here is from genome assembly GCA_046714275.1 of Actinomycetota bacterium. Classification (GTDB taxonomy): domain Bacteria; phylum Actinomycetota; class AC-67; order AC-67; family AC-67; genus JBKKBA01. The sequence goes on along the minus strand of JBKKBA010000300.1, from coordinate 1,149 downwards.
GATCCCGATCTCTGCGACGTTCAGGGCCTTGGCCAGTGACGCGAAGGCGTCGTTCAACTGGTCGAGCGTCTTGACCTTCCGCACGCCGCGCGCATTCGGATCACGGATCGCATCCTCGCCTTCATCGGCCGACTTGGCTTCGATGATGGCATCGGGGTTTGGGTCCAGGCAGGTGACACTTTCGTAGGCGGCTCCGGTCGTGGGATCGTTTGCGAAGGCGACCCGGCAGGCCCGGTGCAGCAAGATGCGCCACGAGGCCCGGGCGCCTTCCTTGGTCCCGTCGGATTCGGTCCGTGCCTCAACGCGCAGTGAGTTGATCGTGATGCAGTTCGTGCACCGGCCGTCGGCGGTCCGGTTGCCGATGTTGATGCCGTTCAGCTCCGCGACGGAGATCGACACGACCTTCTCCTCCTCGCGGAAGGTCTCGGACGTGCTGGCGACGGATCCGATGGACAGGATCGCCATCTGGCCCTTGGGATTCGGCGTGTAGGCCGTTGGATCGTCGGTTCCCGGCGAAGGGGGACGCTCGACCTCCTTCGCCTCATCCGATTCTGGGTCGTACGTGCCGGGCTGCGCCTCGGGACTTCCGGGAGCGGGAAGCAGGGACAGGCTGCCCAGGGACGCGTAGCCGTAACCGCGCGGGCGGTTGGAGTGCTCGGCCGAAGACTTCACGACGCCGGCTCCGAAGGTCAGAAGCTCGTCGTTGCCCACGAAGCCCTTCTGAATCTTGAACTCCTCGCTTTTCGCGCCACCGGGCTGCGTGCTGGTGGTCTCGGTCGGCACCTTGTTGCCCGTCGTCGTGCCGTGAAGCCCGTTCAGCGTTCCAAGCTCGGCGAACCACGACGTCGAGGTCGCCTGTGAGGGCAGCGAGACCTCGCTGGTGGACCGCGCGATCGACGGTTCCGCCGAAACCAGGTACGTGTTGTGCTGGACCAAGCCTCGAATGGGAGCGGCGTCGGCAATGGCGTTATAGGCGGACAGCGTCGAAGGTTCCACGACCTCTTCCTCGGCGGTCTGCGCTGTGTTCGGCGATGCGATGAACGACCAGAGGATCAGGGCGACGATTGCCTGCGCGCCGTACCGAGCCAGGCGCCGCCGGTCGGCTGGGGAGCGCTTCGACATAATGCCCATGACCGGACCTCCTACGAC
>JBKKBA010000299.1:0-6093 GCA_046714275.1 Actinomycetota bacterium | reverse complement strand
TCGGAGTCCCCGGGCGATGCTCACTTCCTGGTGGTCAAGAAGATGTCGCGCGCCCTGGGGATCTTCACCATCGTGTTGGACATGGTGAAGGGCTTCGTGCCGGCGCTCCTGGCTCGCCTTTCGGGGGAGGATCCCACAACCCTGGCCTTGGTGGGGGTCGCGGCCGTCGCCGGTCATTGCTATCCGCCCTACTTCCGGCGCTCGGGCGGACGCGGCTTGACCACCGCTGCAGGTGTATCGCTGGCGATTGTGCCGAAGGCCATGATCGGCTCGGGAATCATCGCTCTGGGCGGCACGCTGGCAAGCCGAGGCGGATTGGGGACCAGCGTCGGCTTCGGCCTGCTGCCGGCGTTCGCGACGGTGTTTCGCTACGGAGGGACGCGGATCGCGATGTGCGCCGGTGTTTTGGCCATGATCGCGCTCCGCCGGCTGGAGGGACTGAGCGACGATCGCGCCGCCGGCGTGCCCATTGGGCGGGCATTGCTGGGCCGCCTGCTGTTTGACCTGCCGCGTGGTCGCCACGACTAGGGCTTCCCCTGCGCGTGGATTGTTTGTCTTGCTGCCCGGTGGGGAAGCAACCAAGCGATGCCAGGGACCTTCCAAGTTCAGACCGGCGACCGTGTTTCACGGCGAGCGCGGACCCTGCGGCGGATCGTGCTCACGATCCTGACGATCGTGGTGCTTGTAGGTGGCTTCGGACTCTTGGGCGTTCGGACCACCACCCGCTCCGTCGCTGCCGGCGAGTACACGCTGACGGTGGAGTACGCCTCGGTCAGTCGCCCCGGGCTGGCGACGCACTTCGGCATCCAGGTGCGCCGCGCCGGCGGATTCGACGGCCCGATCACGCTGGCGGTTCGATCCAAGTACCTGGCGATGTTCGATGAGAACGGGCTAGACCCCGATCCGAACGCCAGTACCGCCGACGAGGATTGGGTCTACTGGTCCTTCGAGCAGCCGGACGGCGAAACGCTGGCCGTTGATTTTGATGCTCGGATCGAGCCGGGTGTGCAGTGGCGCCGCAAGGGTGCCGTGCGCCTCCTTGGCTCGAACGGCGAAACGATCGCGCGGATCAACTACACAACGTGGGTGATGCCCTGATGGAGATCGTGCTGCGTGCCGCCGCTATGTTCTTCTTCCTGTGGGTGCTGACGCGCGCGCTGGGAAAGCGTGAGCTGAGCCAGATGACGGCCTTCGAGCTGGTGCTTTTGGTCATCTTCGGCGACCTGGTTCAGCAGGGCGTGACGCAGGAAGACATGTCGGTTACCGGCGCCGTCCTGGCCGTCGGCACCATGGCCGTGCTGGTCCTGATCACGTCATACATCAGCTTCCGTTGGAAGGGAACCCGGCGCCTGCTTGAGGGGTTTCCCGTCGTCATCATCCGTGACGGGAAGCTGATGGAGGAAGCGCTGCGCGTGGAGCGCATGCCCGTTGACGAGGTGATCGAAAGCGTCCGGCGTGAGGGTATCGGCGACCTGAGCCAGATCCGTGTCGGCATCTTGGAATCCGACGGCAAGTTCAGCTTCTACACGGGCGACAGGAATCCATCGAGCTCCAAAGACGACTCGGCCGCGACTTGATCGAAGGCCCGGTCGCGGATCGCGTTCGCGGATCGCGTTCGCCCCCTGCCGCTCAGGCTGATACAACATCATCACGATGAGTGTGATCGTTCAGAAGTTCGGCGGAACGTCGGTGGGCAGCGCCGAGCGTATTAAGGCGGTTGCCGAGCGTGTCTGCGCCACGCGGCAAGAGGGTCACGATGTCGTCGTGGTGGTATCCGCGATGGGCGATACCACCGACGAGCTGGTTGCGCTGGCGCAGCAAGTCGCGCGCAGGCCCCACCCCCGCGAGATGGACATGCTGCTGACGGCCGGCGAGCGGATCTCGATGTCGCTGCTGGCGATGGCGATTCAAGAGCTGGGGGTCGAAGCGGCGTCGTTCACCGGGTCGCAGGCCGGCATCATCACCGACACCGAACACGGCCGCGCCAAGATCGTCGACGTCCGGGCCGATCGCATTCGGGAAGCCATCGGCGCCGGCAAGGTCGCGATCGTCGCCGGCTTCCAAGGAGTGTCCACGGCGGCCGATGTCACCACGCTGGGGCGGGGCGGGTCCGACACCACGGCTGTCGCGATGGCGGCTGCGCTCAACGCCGACGCCTGCGAGATCTACACCGACGTAGACGGCGTCTACACCGCCGACCCGCGTATCGTCCCCGAAGCCCGGCTGCTGCACGTTGTGTCGTACGAAGAAATGCTGGAGATGGCCGCGACGGGGGCTCGGGTGCTGATGCTGCGATCCGTCGAGTTTGCGCGCAACCACGGCGTGCCGTTGCGCGTCCGGTCGGCGTTCTCGTACGCGCCGGGCACCTGGATCAGAGAGGAAGACGAGCGTATGGAGAAGGCCATCATTTCGGGAGTCACGCACGATGTCACTGAGGGAAAGCTTACGTTGCAGCACGTCCCAGATGTGCCGGGGATCGCGGCGAAGGTGTTCCGCACGCTGGCCGACGAGGGCGTCAACGTGGACATGATCGTCCAGAACGTTTCCACGGGCGGCGTTACCGACATCTCGTTCACCATCTCGCGCGACGACGGGGATCGCGCGCAAGACACGATCCGCCGGCTGGTCCCGGAGGTCAATGCCGAGGGATTGTCCTACGACGACGGTATTGCCAAGATTTCGCTGGTGGGCGCCGGCATGAAGACGCATCCCGGTGTTGCCGCCGACATGTTCGACGCGCTGGCCGGGGCCGGCGTCAACTTGGAGATGATCTCCACCTCGTCGATCCGGATCTCGTGCGTCATCCGTCAGGAAGACGTCGTCAAGGCCGTTCGGGCCGTGCACGACCGCTTCGGACTGGCCGAAGAAGCCGCCCTGCGCGACCAACACCCGGGCACCTGAGACCGGAATTCCTTCGAACCTGCTAGTTGAAGGTCGTGCCTGGACCCGCAAGCCGTTCCGCTGTTTCTGTCCGCCGCTCGGATTCGAGCGGCGGACCGGTAGACGCTGGGGTAGCCTGTTGATCATGCGTTCCCTTACCGTTGCCGTGGTCGGCGCTACCGGCGCCGTTGGGTCCGAGGTCCTTCGAATCCTGGAAGATCGTTCGCTGCCCGTCCGGGCGTTGCGGCCGATGGCCACGGCGCGGAGCGCGGGCCGGCGCCTGCGGTTCCGCGGCGACGAAGTCGAGGTTGTCGAGACATCCGAACGCGCCTTCGAGGGCGTGGACCTTGCGCTGTTCGACACACCCGATGAAGCTGCGCTGGAATGGGTGCCGCGGGCGCAGGCGTTGGGTGTCGTCTGCATCGACAACTCGGCCGCGTTCCGGCTGAACCCGGATGTCCCGCTGGTGGTGCCCGAGGTTAATGCCGACGCAATAGCCGCGCACCGGGGAATCATCGCCAACCCCAACTGCACGATGGTCACCCTGCTGATGCCGCTGGCGCCGCTGCACCGCGCGGCCGTCGCCACGCGAGTCATCGCTTCGTCGTACCAGTCGGTTTCCGGGGCCGGCGTCGCCGGCGTGGACGACTTGTATGAACAGTTGGAGAAGCTGACTCCCGAGCGCGACGCCGTGCGCCGGGGCGAGGTTGGCGATCTGGTTCCTGCCGGCCGGGCATTCGCGCACCCCATCGCGTTCAACGTCATCCCCCACGTGGGAGGGTTCGACGAGGCCGGCTCGACGTCGGAGGAGCGGCGGGTGCGCGATGAAACCCGGAAGGTCCTTGATGCGCCGACGCTTGAGATCTTCGCGACGACCGTCCGCGTCCCGACCGTCCTGGCGCACGGCGTGTCCGCGTGGATCCAGTTCGAGCGCGACATCGGAGCCGATGAGGCCCGCAGTCTCTTGCAGGCCGCGCCGGGTGTGGAGCTGGTCGATGATCCGGCGGCCCAGCTCTATCCGACCGCGCTGATGGCCAGCGGCAAGGACGCGGCTTACGTCGGCCGGGTCCGATCCGGCGGAGCGCCGAATGCTTTAGGCCTGTTCGTGACGTGTGACAATCTGCGCAAGGGTGCCGCTCTCAACGCCGTGCAGATTGCGGAGCTGCTGTATGAGCGCGGCCTGCTGTAGGCCGCTCAGCAGGTGACTGCGTTGGCGCATTCTTGCCAGACCAGCGGCTTGATTTCGTAGGCGCCGGCACTGGAAAGCGACCAGGCGAACCCGGAGATGACGTCGCGCAGGGCCGGCTCGTAGGTGATCGTGAACTGGTTGTCGGTCTCCACCTGGCCGCCGTAGACGATGCCGTAGAAGCTTTTCTGCTGGTTGAAGTCCACCTTCCCCGGCGTGTAGACGAACATCTGGATGTTGGGCGGCGTCGTGACGTTGTTGCTCCACGTGATTGCGGCAGGCGACATCGACGCCGACGTGGAGATGATCGCCAGGCGGTAGACGTCGTTGGTAGCGGTGTCGAAGTCGCGCTGGATCGTGATGATGCCGTTGGTGATGATGTACAGGTCGCCCGACAGGGTCGTCTTCTGGACGGGGCCGGTGATCGTCCCGCCGTCGGTGATGTAGTACACGCCGCGCATCGCCGTCCGGCTGACGCCCAGCGGGCAGCCCACGCCGGTCTGCCAGCAGGTTTGGAACTGATTTGAGGTCATGTTGACGGGGGGGCCTACCGGAGCCGGGTAGTTGAGAGGATTGTAGGTGAAGGTCGGTAACGTTCGTATCGCCGGCGACGGCTGGGAGGCCAGCACCTGCTGCCCCTGAATGGTCCCGTTGTTCGTGATCGACGCCGCCCGAACGTCGCCGGTCACCTTGCCGTTGTTCTGGATCGTGACGCTGCCCGTTGCCAGAACGTTGCCGGTCACGGTGGTGCCGGTGGAGATCACGACGTTCCCGCCGCTCCAGACGTCGCCGTTAATCGTGGAGTTGTTTGCGGTCGTGATGTTGTTGGGCGAGCTGAGGTCGCCGGTGATCGTGGTGTTGTTCTGCAGCGTCGTCGGCTGAGCCGAGTAGGTCGATCCGACCACGGTGAGATTCTGGCTGAACGACAGTGTGGAGCTGGAGAAGATCGCGTAGTCGAAGCCGCCCAGGGGGTTCAGCCGTACTGTTTGCCTGATGCGGCGCGTCAGCACCCCCAGCGTTCCCGTGGACGTGATCTGGCGGTCGTTGGTCACGCCCGGCCCCGGGTCGATGACGGTCGTGGCATAGGTTCCGATGCTCTGGCCTCCGGCGGTCACCGAGCCGCTGCCTCCGGAAAAGGCGGGATTGGTTGCCAGCTCTGAGATCGACTTGTCGATACCGGCTTCGGCAACGTGGAAGACGGTTGTTGCCCGACGGTCGCGACCGGTTGACTCGCCGCTGTGGATGACTTGCGTGAACATCAGTGCGATCAACGCCATCATCACGAAGGAGACGAACAGCGCGGTGATGATGGTCGCACCGCTTTCATTGTGTGAGCGAGTCATGTCTGGTTCCTCGGCGTGACATAGGCCTCAAGGGTCACAGCCTGGCTGGGCCGCGATGGTTCGACATTGACAATAAGAACGACCTTCACGGCCTTTTCGGAGGGGACCGTGCACGGCACCACCTTCCGGCAGAAAACCGCCGTCCCGGCCGGGTTGGTCACGTTGGTTACAACCGGTCCTTCGGTGCCGCTCATGAGGTATTCCCCGGTCAGAGGATTTCGCGCGCCGATCGATCGGAACAGCGTGGTGACCGCCGCGTCGTGGCGGTACCGGATGTCGACGACCGGGCCGCCGCCGGGTGGCTGCACGGCCACCGTCAGGCACGTGGCGACCGGACAGTCCGCGTCGTCATAGATCTTTGCTGCATCGCGGACCTCGCGCGATATCCGGGCGATGGTCGTGCGCGCGGCATCCAGTGATTCCGTTTCCTTTGACGTAAATCGAACGCGATCCTGTGTCGTCTGCAACATGCTCAGCGCGGTCGCGCTGAGCAGGAGCATCAACGAGATGCCGATGGTCAACTCCAGAATCGTCAGGCCGCGCTGGTCTGCGCGGCTGCGGCGGACGAAAGGTCGCATCATGACGGTGAGTAGAAGGCAGCCGTGACCAGCTGGCCGAAGTCCATCGTGTCGGTGATCGTAGACAGGGTCACTCCGATGGGTGACTGCACGACCAGGCTGGTGG
>JBKKBA010000298.1:0-3177 GCA_046714275.1 Actinomycetota bacterium | reverse complement strand
AGAACACACCGGCACGGACGTAGAGCGCTAGCGTCTAGGTGACCAGGATGGTGGTTGACGTTGCGGCGGGGTTGCCGGCTTCGTCCCACACCCAGATCTCGACGCGGTGGGGCCCGGGGATCACGGTTGCCGCCGGCGTCCAATAGCCAGCTTGCGGTCCGGCCGGGCAGGGGACCGATGGCGTCTGCCACACGACGGAGCCGTCCGGCCCCATGATGCTGATCGAGTAGGTGAACCGCGACGAGTGGGCATCGCGGATGCCGAATGAGACCGTGGACTGCCGCGTCCGAATCGCATTGCCGGCGCGAACGTTCACGATCTCCGGCGCCGATCGGTCCACGGAGAGCTTGCCGCGTTCGGCGGCGCCCCAGGCCGTGTCTTTGGCTCGAACGTAGACGGCGTGGGCTGCGTCGGGTTCCGCGGCCGGCACGGCGATCGTGGCGACCAGCCGCTCCGTGGTGCCGCCCCAAGCGCCGTCGGCGGGCTGCATCTCTACGCGAGCGGCGTCGGACCCGGGACGATCCAGGTACGCCTCGGCGGCGGTGATCGGGTTTTCAGATCGCGCGGTCGCGGTGATCGTGGACGACGAGTCGCCTCGTGTGGCCAGCGTCGTTGCCAGTTGTTCGATTCCCGGCCCGATGCCGGTGTGCAGCGCGCGGTCGGCGTTCAGGATCCCGAACCCGAAGCGGTCGTCGCGGCCCGGGGTGATCGAGTCGTCGGTCGCCGAGCCTTCGATGATCTGCCGGACCTGCGCCGCCGTGCGAGACGGATCCTGTCCAAACAGCAGCGCGGCAACGCCGCACACGTGCGGGGCCGCGGCGCTGGTTCCGCAATCGACGACGCGCAGCCGCTGGGGCATCGGCGCCAGGGACAGGACATGGCGCGCCGGCGCCGCAACCGAAACGTTGGCGTTGTAGTTCGAGCAAGAAGCCGGTCGTTCCGTCGAGTCGATGCCGGCGACACTCATGACTTCCGGATACGAGCCCGGATAGAAGGGACGGTCCTTGGTGTTGTTTCCCGCAGCGGCGACGATCAGCGCGCCGCCGGGCTCCGCGGTCGCCGCGACGATCGCATCGTGGACGGCTTGCGAGTCGGCCTCCATGCCAAGCGACAGGTTCATCACGCGCGCGCCGATCTGCCGCGCGTAAGTGATTGCTTCGGCCAGCGACGCCGCGTCGGTCTTGCCCGACCCGTCCAGCACGGTCAGCGGAACCACCATCGAGTTGTATCCGACGCCGGCGATGTCGCGTCCGTTGCCGGCTGCGGCCGCAAGGATCCCGGCGACGTAGGTTCCGTGGTACGCCGCCGCTCCGGTGGATGCCTGCGTGGTGACCCACGAGCGGGCCGACGACAGGTCCAACTGCCCGCCTTCGCTTGCATCCGACATCGCACCGCCGGAATTGATCCAGTCGGGGTGGGTCGCATCGATCTGCGTGTCCAGTACAGCGACCATGACGGGGTCGCCCGTCAGCCGTTCGGCCGCGGTGTGCGTTCGTCCGGGAAACGCATCCCAGGCCAGGGGCACGCGGGTTGTGTACAGGTTCCATTGATTGAGATCCGGGCAGGCTCGCGCGATGCACGGGTCGTCGGGCTGGGCCTGCGCGCCGGCCACGTACACGGGCTCTGCGTGGGCCACGCCGGGAAGCCTGCGGTAGGCGCTCGCGGCGGCCGGTGGGGTCAGCCCCGCGGGCAGCGCCACCAGGTCCCACGCGGTCAGGCCGTTCAGCGTTCGAAGCGCTTTCGTCCCCGCCTGCCGATGGATCTGTGCGCGAGGAGCGCCGGGGCGAAACTTCACCAACAACCGGTCCGGAAGTGCCGGGTGGGATGCCGGGTGGGATGCCCCCTTCGACATCGGGGACCGAGCGATCGTGGCGGCTCCGGGAATGGCCGAGCCAAGCGCGGCGACAAGCGCAATCGCCGCGCCGGCAAGATGTCGTCGCCGGAGCATGGGTTCAGTCAGAAAACGCCCCGGCCCGGCCGGAGAATCGCCCGATTGCCAGATCCTGCCGGATCGCCCGGAGACGTCCCCAGCCACACGACGGAAAGTCCGTTGTCAGACCCGGGCGATTACCTGGCCGACCTGAAAACCGCCGTGACCGGCGAGAGTTCATGCCGGCCAGTCGGCCCCGATCACCCAAACGGGTGATGTTTACTGGACCTGGACGATCAAGGCTCAGCCCACGGCGGATGGAGGGCCGTGGACCAAGCTGCCAGAATCATCCTTGGGCTGAGCTAGCTCGATCAGGATTGGAGGACGATGGGCACCGAGGAGAGCGGCGCATCCCTGCCGGCCGGGACGGTAACGCTGCTACTCGCCGACGTGGAAGGCTCAACGCGTCTCTGGGAGCACCGTCCTGATGCCATGAGCAAGGCACAGGCGGATCTCGACGAGCTCGCCTCCACCGTCACGGCCCGTCATCGCGGCGTCCGTCCTGCCGAGCAGGGTGAGGGCGATAGCTTCGTCCTCGCGTTTCCGCGAGCCACAGATGCGGTCGCTGCGGCGCTCGAGCTTCAGCGAGCGCTCGCCCCCCACGGGTCCACAGACGTGATCGAGCTGGCGGTTCGCATGGCCCTTCACTCTGGTGAGGTCGAGGTTCGGCCCGATGGCAAGTACGGAGGAACGGCAGTGAGTCGCTGTGCCCGGCTTCGATCGCTCGCGCACGGCGGGCAGACGTTGCTCTCGCGCGCCACCGCCGATCTCGCAGCCGATGCTCTCCCGGACAGTGCCTCGCTTCGCGATCTCGGCACGCACCGGCTGCGTGACCTGTCTCGTCCCGAGCGCGTCTATCAGCTCTGCCACCCGGACCTCCGAACCGACTTCCCGCCGCTTCGATCTCTAAGCACCTGGTCGACCAACCTTCCCCTACAGCTCACGTCGTTCATCGGACGCGACGAGGAGATCGCTGTGGTCAGGGGACTGGCTCCTGCCGCGCGGATGTTGACGCTCACTGGGGCGGGCGGGTGTGGCAAGACGCGGCTCGCGTTGCAGGTCGCCGCCGAACTGCTGGACGACTACCCCGACGGCGTGTGGTGGGTCGACCTCGCTCCCGTCGCCGGCGACGACCTTGTCCCGCGCGTCGTGGCCGCCGCGATGGGGGTCAAGGAGTCCGCAGGCGTTGCTCTTCAAGAAGGAATCGCGCACAGCCCAGTCTCTTATACACAACTCCGAGCCCACGA
>JBKKBA010000297.1:0-2613 GCA_046714275.1 Actinomycetota bacterium | reverse complement strand
TCCGCCAACAGCGCGTCCAACAGGATCAGTTGCGCGGTCCAGCGTGAGGCGCGAGGATCCGTTGTCACGGTTGCTCCAAGCCAGATCGTCGTGACCTGCGAAACCAAGGCCACGCCACCGGCGCCGGCCACCTGTCAGGCGACGCCGCAGGCTGGAGTCCGATCCCGCGTAGCTATCAACGCGTCGTTCTCGATCCTGATGCCAGTCTTGACGATGGTGCTGGGTAATTCCGTCACGGTAAGCGGTGCCGTCACGGCTGACCAGCAGTTACTGCCGGCGAATTCAACAACCCTGCCGACGCCGACCGCGGCTTCAACAGCGACTGCCACGGCTACAGCGACTGCCACCGCTACAGCGACTGCCACGGCCACACCGACCGCAGCGCCGGCGCCGTGCGTCGCCGGTGAGGCATACGTTCCCGACCTTGTGAACGGGGCGACTGGGCCGGGTACTCCGGAGACCGTCGCCGAGGCGCGATCTGAGTGGCTGACGGCCGGGTTCTCCGCAGCCAGGTTCAATCCCACCTCCGGTGTTCCCGGCAAGCGCGTCGTTGGCCAATGGGCCAATGCGACGGTCAATACACCGCTTCCGGCAGGTTTTTGTCAGCCAACCTCGACGACCTCCGTGTGGGTGACGTATGTCAACTGATCCGAAGCAGCCATCCCGGGGACAAGGCTTGGTCGAATTCGCTCTCGTCCTGCCGATCTTCCTCCTCATGGTGATGGGGATCATCGATGGCGGACGCGCGATCTTTGCCTTCAACCAGATGTCACAGGCGACTCGAGATGTCGCTCGCGTGGCGAGTGTGAGCTGCTTCCAGACGACACCGATCCGCTGCTCGACTGCAAGCGGCACGCCCGTGGGAATCGCGATCAACGAACAGGCAGTGGGCTCCCAGGGCACAACGACCTGGGTGGTCCAGTGCATCGATCCAGATACCGCAACGGCCGTGACTGTGTGCGCCGTCGGCGACACCGTGCGGGTCAATGCGGAAGCGAATTTCACGCTGATCTTCGGCCCGCTCCAGGCGGCGTTCGGCGCCGTCGGGGTCGAGTCCACCAGCGAACAGCAGATCCTGCAATGAGGTCCACGATGTTCCATCTCCAACCGAGCCATGACCGCCCGGCGACTCGCCGCGGCGGGACGAGGGGCCAGATCGTTCCGCTCTTCGCCCTGCTGCTCGTAGCGATGCTCGGCGTCGCTGGTCTCGTCGTCGACATCGGCGGGAGCTGGGGTCAGGAGCGCACGCAGCAGAAGGTGGCAGACACGGCGGCTTTAGCTGCCGCCACGACGGTGGCGAACGGAGCCCTCCGGGCAGATGTCATCCAGGCGGCGCTGGACTCAGCGGCGGCGAATGGCTACGCGGCCTCGGAAGTGACCGTGAATATCCCGCCAACTACCGGTGCGTACGCGCCCGGCGGCAGTGCGTCCGGCCCGCTCAGTACGAACGACTGTTCCACGCTCGAAGCCCGCCCGTGCTGGGTGGAAGTCATCGTCAACCGTCCCCACGCCAACTCGTTTGCTGGATTGCTCGGAATGCCAACCTTCGGCGTCATAGCGGACGGGGTCGCTACAGCGGGCATCGCCAATGCGGTGACCAACGGGATCGCCCCGATCACGTTCAACCAGCTTGCCGTAACGTCCCCGACGAGAGGGACCAACAAAAACTTCTGCAGTCCGCAGGGCATTCAGTGCCCGTCCACGCCTCAAGCACCATGGCCGATGGACGGCACGCAATTCAGCTGGACGACCTACTGTACCAGCAATGCGAATTGCAACGTGAGCGCCAACGACGCGATGGACATCATCAATGGAGGCAACTTTCAGGCCACAGTGGCGCTCGACATGTACCTCGGGCCTCACAACAACGGCAACCCCAACTCGGTATGCATGGCGCTCCAGGACCTCTATCCCTCCGGCGAAGACCTCCCGGTTGCGATCAACGACGAGAACGGCAATATGATCGGTTTCTGGATCTGGCATTTTGATCCGGTGGGCACGGACTGCACCGGAATCACGTCGATCTCCGGCTGGTTCGTGGACGACATCACGTCAACGCTGCCATTGACGATCACGGCCGGCAGCAGCGCGGCCACCTTCGGCCAGTACGTCGTGCGGCTTGTCGAGTAGCGATCAGACCAGCCGGTAGGCCTCGGGGCGCCGGTTGGCAAGGACGGGGATCTGACGACGGACCGCGGCGACGCGGTCCGTCTCGATGTCGGCCGTGATGATGCCAACGCCATCGGGGGCCTGCGCGATCACCGTCCCCCACGGGTCGATGATCATGCCGCGCCCGTACGCCGGCTGACCGGGCGGGCCGCCGATCTGGGAGGGCGCAATGACGTACGCGCCATTCTCGATCGCGCGAGCGCGCAACAGCACCTCCCAGTGGTCGCGGCCGGTCCGCTCCGTGAAGTTGGCCGGCACGGTCAGGACCTCCGCGCCGACCAGCGCGAGCGACCGGTACAGCTCCGGAAAGCGCAGGTCGTAACAGATCGTCAGGCCCACGGCGACACCATCGACATCGACAACGCACGGCTCCGACCCCGCCGTCACTCGGGCCGACTCGGTATCGACCGGCCCGTCGTCCACCGCGACGTCGAACAGGTGGAT
>JBKKBA010000296.1:0-4461 GCA_046714275.1 Actinomycetota bacterium | reverse complement strand
ACCTCAAGCAGGATGTAGTACTGGCTGAAGGATTCGTCCATGGACCGCACCGGCTTGGACAGGTAGCACGTGCATCCCACACCCTTCGCGCCCCGCAGCACGTTTCGAGCCACATCGCAGATGTCGCCGACCACGCTGGTTCCGGTCGGCCCGCCGCCGGCGCCGCGACCGTAGAACATCAGCTCACCGACGCTGTCACCCTCCACGAACACGGCATTCAGGTTTTCGCGCACCGAGGCCAGCGGGTGCTCGCGCGGAACCATCGCGGGGTGAACCCGCGCCGCGATCGTCCCGTCGTGCTCTTCGGCAATCGCCAGAAGCTTCACCTCGTAGCCAAGCCGCTTGGCAAAGGCGATGTCGGTTGCCGTGACGTTGGCAATCCCTTCGCGATACACGTCGCCCGACACGACACGCGAGTTGAACGCGATCGAGGCCAGGATGGCGCACTTCGCCGCCGCGTCGAAGCCTTCGATGTCGGCGCTGGGATCAAGCTCGGTGTATCCAAGCCGCTCGGCCTCGGCCAGCGCCTGCCCGAACTCCAAGCCCTCTTCGCTCATGCGCGTCAGGATGAAGTTGGTGGTGCCGTTGACGATCCCCATGACCTTGCGAATCTTTTCGCCGGCAAGGCCTTCCTTCATCGGCCGGATCAGTGGGATCCCGCCGGCAACCGCGCCTTCAAAGCGCAGGTCCAGGCCCGCGGCGTCGGCAGCATCGAAGAGCTCCTGCCCCAGCGACGCCAGAAGCTCCTTGTTCGCCGTCACGACGCGCTTGCCGTTGCGCAGCGCTTCCAGGATCAGCGAGCGGGCCGGCTCGATCCCACCCATGACCTCGACCAGGATGTCCACGTCGGGGTCGTTGACGACCGACTGAGCGTCGGTGGTTAACAGGGTGGCCGCCCCCGCAGGGATGTCCCGCTCCTTGCCCAGAGTTCGCACCGCAACCCGGACAACCTGGATACGAGCGCCGACCCGTTGGGTGATGTCGGACGCGTTCGCGTCGAGCATCCGCAACACCGCCGACCCGACGATGCCGCATCCAAGCTGCCCGACTCGTACCGTCTCTGCACTCATAGAAGTGCGAAAACTATACAGATGCTTCGCCGGACCGCCCACGACAATCGCAAAAGAGTTTACCGCACCCGTCCAGCGGGGTACCCAAGCACCAGAAAACCAAAGGAGGTCACCTTGAACGTCATTGCATGGCTGATCATGGGACTTATCGCCGGGGCTCTGGCACGTCTGCTGGTTCCCGGGCGCGACTCGATGGGCTGGCTGGGGACCATGGTGCTGGGCTTGGTGGGATCGCTGGTCGGCGGCTTCATCGGCAATGCGCTGGTGAAGGGCGACCAGGACTTCTCGACCGCCGGGCTGCTCGGCTCAATCGTCGGCGCTGTGGTGGTGCTGCTGATCTGGCGCGCCTCGCACAGCGGCGGACGCCGGACGGCTCTGTAGCAGTTCCCCCCAGATAGAGAGGCTTCCCCTAAGACCCTCGGGACACGTCCCGGGGGTCTTTTTCCTCGCAAGGATAGGATCTTGTGCGGGAACCATTCCGCGAGAACGGGTACGCTCCGGGCTTGCATGCGCAGACATCGGAAGACCGCGTGACGTTTCCAGATTTCGCCTCGCTGCACGCGCGCGTTACCGACTTGCGTGACGCCGGCGATTTCGAGGCCGTGCTGGAACTGGCTTCCCACGAGCAGGCTCACTTCCCCGACGATCGGAACGCGATTATCTACTGGCGTATCTGTGCCGCGGCGCGGACCGATCAGGCCGGCCTTGCGATCTGGATCCTGGAAGAGGCGCTTTCGACGGGCACCTGGTACGCCGTGGACTGGCTGATCGGAGCCGAGGACCTAGCACCGCTTCAATCCAACGAAGACTTCGCTCGCCTGGTGCAGGTTTGCCGTGAGCGACAGCAACGCACCACGCAACGCTGTGCGCCGGCGATCACCCTGATTCGTCCTGATGAGACCCCACCCTGGCCGCTTTTGTTGTGTCTGCACGGCAACGGTCAGAACGCCGCGCAGGCGATGCCCTGGTGGCGTTCGGCGGCCCACGCCGGATGGCTGGTGGCCGTGGCGCAATCCGGAACTCCGGTGGGGCCACTCGGGTATGCCTGGGGCGCCGCGACCACCGGTGAGATCACCTCGCACCTGACGGCGCTGCGCCGTTCGGCCGATGTCGATGCCGGCCGGATCGTGCTGGGCGGCTTCTCGCGCGGCGCCTACCACGCCTTGCGGCTGGCCGTCTCCCTGCCCCAGCCGGACGGGATTCGCGGGGCCATATGCGTCGCCCCGTCGCTGCGCACCATCGAAGAGTTAGAGCCGTCGCTCCCCACGGCGGCCGAACGCGGTTTGCGCGTCGCCTTCGTCGCCGGTGAACAAGACTCGATGGCGATCGCGGCCGTCCCCACCATCGCCGCGCAACTCCAGAAAGCCGGATTGGATGTCCGGACCCACTTCCAGCCCAACGTAGCGCACACCTACCCGGAGCATTTCCCGGCCCTGCTGCCTGAGCTTCTGAAGTTCGTGACCGGCTCAGATTGAGTTATACGTCCAGACCGGCCAGGTCCTCGTACGTTTCGCGCCGAACGATCACGCGCGACCGGCCGTCACGCACGGCAACGACCGCCGGCCGCGGGAACTTGTTGTAGTTGCTGGCCATCGAGTAGCCGTACGCGCCCGTCGCCGGCACCGCCAGCAGATCGCCACGCGCGACGCTCTCCGGCAACGCGACGTCGCGGATCAGCAAGTCACCCTGCTCGCAGTGCGCCCCGGCAACCGTCACGACCTTCGACGACGGTTCGGTGGCTTTGTTGGCCAGGAAGGCCTCGTAGCGGGATCCATACAACGCCGGGCGAATGTTGTCGCTCATCCCTCCGTCGACCGCGACGTAGGTGCGCACGCCCGGAATCTCCTTGATCGAGCCGACCGTGTACACCGTTACCATGGCGTTCGCGACCAGCCACCGTCCCGGCTCGACGGCCAGGCGCGGGAGCGGCAGGTGGTGCTTGTCTGCCTCGCGCCGCAGAGCCGAAAGAATCTCGCGCGCGAACAGATCCACTCGCGCCGGCGGATCCTCCCGCGTATAGGCGATGCCCAGGCCTCCGCCAAGGTTCAGCTCGGAGGCCTCCAGCCCCGTCGCGTCACGAACAGAACCCAGAAACTCACCCATGATCTCAACGGTCTTGAGGAATGCCTCGACACCGGTGATGTTCGAGCCAATGTGGCAGTGGAAGCCGATCACGTCCAGGTTCGGAAGATCGTTCGCTCGCTTCGCGGCTTCCATCGCGACACCGCCCTCGACCGACATCCCGAACTTCGAATCCTCCTGGCCGGTCTGGACGTAGTGATGCGTGTCGGCATGAACCCCGGGCGTAACCCGCAGCATCACGCGCGCTCGCACGCCCAGGCCTCCGGCGATCGCATCGGTTCGCTCCAGCTCCTCGATCGAATCGGCTGCGATCCGTCCGATGCCGTTCTCCACGGCCATGAGAAGCTCGGTCTCGGACTTGTTATTGCCGTGCATCATGAGCCTGGCCGGATCAACGCCGGCTTTCAGCGCTGTGTAGAGCTCGCCGCCGCTTGCAACGTCCAGACCCAGTCCTTCGTCGGCAACGATCCGCGCCACCTCGGTGCACAGGAACGCCTTGCTCGCATAATAGACATCGGCATCGGGAAGCGCGTCACGGTATGCGCGGCAACGATCCCGCAAGGTCTGTTCGCAGAAGACGAACAGCGGCGTGCCGAACTCGCGCGCCAGATCGACTACATCGGCGCCGCCGATCTCCAGATGACCGCCGGTGGTAAGCCTTGCGGTATGTGGCAGGACGTCCTTCATCGTGTGCGTCATTCCGGTTCCTCTGCTCGTTCCATTCGATCGGGAGCGCCCACACCCAGCAGGGTCAGAGCGTTGGACAGTGTGATCCGCGCCGCGACGCACAGATGCAGACGCGCCTGGGTGAGGTCCGCATCCTCGGTCACCACGCGGCAGTCCCGGTAGAACGAGTGGAACTGCGCCGCCAGCTCCTCCGCATAACGCGGCACCCGGTGCGGCGAGCGCAAGCGGGATGCAACCTCGATGATCTCCGGTAGCTCGGCGATCTTCCGCAGAAGGTCCAGCTCGGCCTCAGCTTGCAGCAGCTCCAAGTCGGCGTCGGCGGCAGGCTTCAGCTGAATGCCACGGTCCTGCGCATAGCGGATGATCGATGCGATTCGCGCGTGCGCGTACTGCACGTAGAAGACCGGGTTGTCCTGAGACTGCCTGATCACCAAGTCGATGTCGAAGTCAATCGGAGAATCCGCGCTCTGCCGAAGGAAGGTGTACCGCGCGGCATCGACGCCCACCTCGTCGATCAGCTCTGCAAAGGTGACGAACTCGCCCGTCCGCTTCGACATTCGCACCGGCTCGCCGGATCGCTGAAGGTTTACCAATTGGCCGATCAGGAACTCGGATTCTTCCG
>JBKKBA010000295.1:0-6687 GCA_046714275.1 Actinomycetota bacterium | reverse complement strand
GTGACACCTTCGTGCCCGGGCGTGACCGGCTCGACGACCAACGTCAAGCCCTTCATCCGAATCACCCGCACCGCCAGACCGGCCGGGATCGCTCCCGACTCCGACTCGGCCGTCCATTCTTCGCCGGCAGCGTAGACGACGCCGTCCGAAACGACCCCGTTGGGGCCGACGTCGCGAACGACAACCCCTTCGGTTCCAGCTGGCGGCGTGGCGCCGGCGGTGACCGGCAGGTTCCGGGCCTTCAGGGCTGCTTGAGCCACCAGCGCGAAGAACGCGGCGACGCTGATCGCCGCCACCGCGACGACGGCGCGAGAGACGCGCGCGTTCGGAACCGACGCATCGTAGAGGAACAGCCCACCCAGAACCAGCCCCGTCAGTCCGGCCGCTCCGGCCGCGCCGATTCCCGGCGTATGCGCCTCCACCACGAACAGGATCATGCCGGCGACGATCAGCGCCACACCCGCGATATTCACCGGCAGCATGCCCAGCATGACCAGCGACGAGACCAGGAACAGCGCGCCGATCACCCCGCCGACGCCGCCGGGCGAGACGAACTCGAACGCGATCAGCCCGATCCCGATCAAAAAGAACAGGAACGCGAAGTTGGGATCGATGAGGTTATGGAAGATCGCCTCGCTGATCGTCAGCCCGACGGTGCGGTAGCGCGCCTGAAATCCCAGAGCGGCGTCACGATCCGCTGCAATGCGGTCGATCACCCTGATTTTCAGCGCCTCTTCGGCCGGGATGCTGACCGATGCGCGCACGGCTTGCTCGGCCCAGTCCGCGTTTCTGTCCCATCGTTCGGCCAAGGCCCGGATATAGGCAGCCGCGTCGTTGGTGACCTTGTCGCTCAGGATCTCGCCGCGAAAGCCAACCGGATGCGCCGCGCCGATGTTGGTCCCCAGCGCCATCGTCGCCGTCGGGCACCCCATCATGATGAACGCGCCGGCCGATGCCGCACGCGCGCCATCAGGCCCAACCCAGCACACAACGTCGATGTCGGCATTGATGACGGCCTTGATGATGCGACGCATCGCCGAATCCAGCCCGCCCGGCGTATCGATGCGGATCAGTAAGGGAAGGTTGGCCGCCTCGGCCCTGCGGACGGCTCGCTCAACGGCCCCGGCCACCAGCGGGTCCACCGTGCCGGTTAGCTCGAATAGATAGGCGGGTCGATCCGGCGAACCGCCGGTTTGTGCGGCGGCGCCGGGAGTCAAAAGGAGCGTCGCAGCGACGGCGGCCGCGAATGTTGCCGCAATGGCGGCCGCGGCGACCCGACTTCCCCGGCGGTGCACGCTTTGCAGCATACGTCCCGGCGGGGCTGCGGGCCGGGTTGCCTGCGCCCCGGGAAACGGGCGTAGGCTGTGGGCACTGCGCCAGAGCGGCGCGGAGAGAAGGGAGATCTTCATGGCTGAGTTTCCGGGGCTGGGGCATGTCGCCGTAACCGTGTCGGACCTCGACGGCTGCAGCAAGTGGTACGAGACACTGTTCGGTGCGTCACCCGTAATCGACGAGGATACCGGTCCATATCACCACGTCGTGTGGGCGCTGCCCGGCGGGACGCTGTTCGGGATCCACAAGCACCCGTCCACGCCCAAGGGCGACACCTTCAGCGAGTTCCGCGTTGGCCTGGATCACCTGAGCTTCCACTGCGCCAGTCGGAAGGATCTGGAGGCGTGGAAGAAACACCTGGACGAGATGGGCGCCCCCAACGGCGGGATCGTCGATGCGCCCTACGGAAGCGGGCTTTCGTTCCGGGACCCCGACGGCAACGCCCTTGAGTTCTTCGCACCGCCGAACAGCTAACGAGCGCATCCGCGCCGGATCTCCGCACCGGTTCGACCGGTGCTAGGCTCGACGACGATGGGCCTTCTGCCCCGCAACATCGTCTACCGCCTCTACGAGAGGCGGCTTGCCGCGGAGATCCGGCGCGGACCGTTACCCGGCCACGTCGGCATCATCCTGGACGGCAATCGCCGCTGGGCGGCAGCAATGGGGTACCACGACGCGGCCGAAGGACATCGCCGCGGTGCCGCGAAGATCGCCGAACTGTTGGAATGGTGCGAAGAGCTGGATATCGCGGTCGTCACGATCTGGCTTCTGTCCACAGAGAACCTTCGCCGCGACCCCGACGAGGTCGGCGCCCTTCTGGAGATCATCGAGGAGACCGTCCGGGACCTGGCCTCCGACAACCAGTGGAAGATCCGCTCGCTTGGTCAACTGGAGCTGCTGCCGGATTCGACGCGTGACGTCCTGCGCCGGGCCGAGGAGCACGCGCACGCGGACGGCGCGCGCATTCTGAATGTCGCCGTGGGGTACGGCGGCCGTCAAGAGATCGCCGATGCGATCGCCAGAATGATGGAGCATCAGGCCGCGCAAGGGCTGTCGCTGGACGAGGCGGCAAAGAAGGTCACGCCCGACGAGATCTCGCGCTTCCTGTACACCGCCGGCCTGCCGGATCCCGACCTGGTAATCCGCACCAGCGGCGAGGTTCGCATGTCCGGGTTCTTGCTGTGGCAGTCCGCGCATTCGGAGTACTACTTCTGCGATCCCTACTGGCCCGACTTCCGTCGCATCGACTTCCTGCGCGCCGTCCGCGCGTATCAACAACGTCATCGCCGCTTCGGCCGCTAAATACCGTCGCTGGCGCCCGACGGATCCGGTAACCTCCCGGCATGTTCGACAAGACGGCACGCTGGTACGACGCGATCTACACCTCGATGAAGGACTACGCGGCCGAGGCGGAGTCGCTTCACGATCTGGTGCAGCGCGAGCGGCCGGGCGCGACGACGTTGCTGGACGTGGCGTGCGGCACCGGGCTGCACGACGAACATCTTCGTGACCGCTACCAGATCACCGGCATCGACTTGGATCCGAACATGCTGCAGGTCGCCCGCGAACGCAACCCCGGCATCGACTACGTCGCCGCCGATATGGCAACGTTCGATCTGGGCCGGACGTTTCACGCCGTGGCGTGCATGTTCTCAAGCATCGCCTACATGGTTACCCAGGAGCGGCTGCGCGCCGCGATCGCTTCGATGCGGGCTCATCTGGAACGCGGCGGCGTTCTGGTGATCGAGCCATGGATCACCCCCGAAGCCTGGCAGAGCGGAGTCGTGCATGCCTGGTTCGTCGATCAGCCGGATCTGAAGATCGCGCGCATGAGCGCCTCGGATCCGATCGAGGATGCTACGGGAACGTTGCGATTCGACTATCTGATCGGCACGCCCGAAGGTGTCCGGCACATTGAAGAAGAGCACCGGGTCGGCTTCTTCACCCACGATCAATATCTGGACGCCATCCGCGCAGCCGGCCTGGACGCCCGCCACGACCCCGAAGGCGGCTGGGCCAACCGTGGCCTCTACATCGGCCTGGCTTCCTAGTCGCTCCACTCCTCTACGGTCGTGGCGTAAATGAAGTGGTCGCGCCACGCGCCGCCGATGTTGAGGTATCGCAGCGCCAGGCCCTCACGGCGGAACGCGGCCTTCTCCAGCACGCGAATCGAGCGAACGTTATCGGTCATGACTCCGGCCTGAACGCGATGCAGCTTCGCCTCGGCAAAAGCGAAGCTGGTGACCAGCCGTACGGCTTCGGTCCCGTAGCCCTTGCTGTTCCGATCCTGATCGACGTAGTAGCCGATGTTCGCGTTCTGCCACGGACCCCGGAATACGTTCGTCAGGCGGATCCTGCCGGCCAAGGCTTCATCGTCGCAGGCGAAGATCCCGAACGAGTAGGCACGGTCCTCCTCCTCCTCCCGCATCGCGTGCTCCAGGGAATCGCGCACGGCTTTTAGCGTGAAGTCGGCTTCCGTCGTCAGCGGCTCGTACGGCGCGAAGAAGTCGCGGTTTCGAAGCCGCAATGCCAGCAGCGCCTTCGAGTCGTCGGCGGTGAGCGAACGAAGGAAGACCGTCTGCCCGTTGATGCGACGCATCACACGGCCCCAAAGCGGCGGCCGCGTCCCTGGAACTCCCGCACCGCTTCAAACAAGTCTTCGCGGCCGAACTCCGGCCACAGCTTCGCAGAGAAGACCAGCTCGGCATACGCGGATTGCCACAGAAGATAGTTCGAGATGCGCTGCTCGCCGGACGTGCGGATGAACAGATCGACGTCGGGCATCTCGGGGTCATACATGTAGCGCCCGAGCGTCCGATCGGTGACTTTGGCCGGATCCAGGGTGCCGGCGCGCGCGTCTTCTGCGATCCGTCGCGCGGCGTCGCCCAATTCGGCGCGGGAGCCGTAGTTAAAGGCGATGGTGAGCGTCATGGCCTTGTTGCGCCGGGTCATCTGCACCGACTCATCGATCTGCCGCACGATGCCGGCCGGCACGCGCGTCCGGCGACCGACCCAGCGCATCCGGACGCCCTTCGCATGAAATCCGTCTCGATTCTCGCGCACGAACCGCTCGGTGTCACCCAGCAGATAGCGAACCTCCGACGGCGGACGGCGCCAGTTCTCGGTGGAGAACGCGTACAGAGTCACCCACGGCAGGCCTGCCTCCAACGCCGCATCGACGATCTTGACGACGGTGCGCTGTCCCTCCATGTGACCTTCGGTGCGCGCCAGCCCGCGAGCCTTCGCCCACCGGCCGTTGCCGTCCATCACGATCGCGACGTGACGAGGCAGCGCGGAGAGGTCGATTCCCTGGAAAGTTTTCTTGGCTCGAGCCACGGGCACAGATGCTACGCCCTAACGTGGCACGTGAGACCAGGCGCGCAGGGGGCGATCGAAGTGATACTCCACGTAGGCCCGGATCAGCCCCGAGCATTCGCCACGCACCGATTCGCTGGTCCCCACCGACCAGTCGGCCTGAAGCAGCGATTCCAGGTACGGAATCATCCCTTCGCCGACCGTCACCGCAGCGCCGGCTCGGCACGATTCGCAGACGGTGCCGCCCTGGGCGACCGAGAAGCGCGCATGGGGTCCGGGCCGGGCACACACGGCGCAAGCACCGAGCGCCGGACGGAAACCCGACAGCGCCGCCAGCCGCAGCAGGAACGAGTCGGCCACCATCAGCGGATCCTCGTCGGGCAGAGACAGCGCCCGCAACGCACCCAGCAGCAGCATGAACATTCGGACCGACTTCTCGCGCTCCGGCGTCACGCGGTCGGCAGCTTCCAGAATGACCTCGCCGGCCGCAAAGCGCGAGTAGTCGGCGCGGATCTGCGGAAAGGGTGACAGGATCTGTGCTTGTGTCACGATGTCAAGTTCCCGGCCCTTGTACAGAACCAAGTCCACATGCGTGAACGGCTCCAGCCGGGCGCCCCAGCGCGACTTTGTCTTGCGCACGCCCTTGGCCACCGCGCGGATCTTGCCGGAGCCCTGCGTCATCACCGTGATGATGCGGTCGGACTCGCCCAGCTTCATCGCTCGGACGACGATCCCCTGCTCCTTATAGAGCGTCATAGAGCGTCACGGGTCGAACCCTGTGAGGAGGGCACTAATAGCCCATTCGTTGCATCTGCTTGGGGTCGCGCTGCCAATCCTTGGCAACCTTCACCTGCAGCTTCAGGAAGACGCGAGCGCCCAGCAGCCATTCCAGGTCCAGGCGTGCGCGGGTGCCGATCTCGCGCAGCATCGATCCGCCTTTGCCGATCACAATGCCTTTCTGGGAATCTCGCTCCACGTAGAAATTGGCGTAAATCTCGATGACGCCGTCTTCTCGCTCGATGAAGTCTTCGATGCCGACCGCGATCGAGTGGGGCACCTCTTGATGCGTCAGGGCCAGGCCCTTCTCCCGGATGATCTCGGCCAGCAGCAGGTCGCGCGGCTGGTCGGTGACGACCCCGTCGGGGTAGTACTGAGGTCCTTCTTGCAGCAAGTCCACGATCAAATCCTGCAGCTCGCCGACCTTGGTGCCTTGCGCCGCGGAGATGGGAATGATCGCGCGCCACTCCCCCAGCGCGTCGGCGGCTTGCAACTGGGGCGCGACACGATCCGGCCCGGCGATGTCCATCTTGTTGACCGCGCAGATCGCCGGCGTCCCCGTCTTCAGCACCTGCTCGGCGACGTAGTGGTCGCCCTTGCCGACCGGCTGGGTCGCATCCAGCATGAACACGATCGCGTCGACCTCTTTGAGCGTTCCGCGCACGACGTCGTTCAGCCGCTCGCCCAGCAACGTCTTCGCCTTATGAAGGCCGGGCGTGTCCACGAAAACGATCTGCCAGCCGTCCCCGGTCAGGACGGCCCGGATCGCGTTGCGCGTCGTCTGGGGTTTCGGCGAGGTGATCGCGACCTTGCGCCCGACAAACGCATTCAGAAGCGTGGACTTGCCAACATTCGGTCTGCCGATGATCGATACGAAGCCCGACCGGAACCCGGATTGGGGCGTGATCAAGCCCTCGGTCATTCGGCGGCCGCGATCTCTGGCATACCGTCGGGCCGGGTGATCAGCACCTTGGCGATCCGGCGGCCTTGGACGCGCTCGGCGCGGAACGTGATACCGCCGACGGTGACCTCGTCGCCCAATTGGACGATCTTGCCCAGCGCGCCGGCCATCAAGCCGCCGACGGTGTCCCACTCGTCGTTCGGCAGCTCGGTGTCCAGCACCTCGTTCAGATCCTCGATCGTCAGATGGCCGTTGACCCGGATCGTGCGGTCGTCAACGGGCTGGACCGGCGGATCCTCCCGGTCGTACTCATCGGCGATCTCACCGACGATCTCTTCCAGCAGGTCCTCGATCGTCACCAG
>JBKKBA010000294.1:0-4016 GCA_046714275.1 Actinomycetota bacterium | reverse complement strand
TTGATGAAGCCGAGATGAAGGAAGTCCTGACTAGGATCGCGTGGAAGAACCACCAGAACGGCGCGAAGAATCCGCGCGCGCAGTTCCGCAAAGAGGTTGGGAAAGAGACGATCGCGTGCTCGCCGCTGGTAGCCGGGCCGCTGGGCATCTTCGACTGCTCGGGCGTCAGCGACGGGTCGGCGGCGGCGATCGTGGTGCGTGCCGAGGATGCGCACCGCTATACCGACAAGCCGCTGTACGTGAAGGGTCTGGCGTTCGTGTCGGGCCCCGCCGCCGGGATCATCGATCCCGAGTACGACTACACCACGTTCCCCGAGGTCACCTCGGCCGCCGCCGACGCCTACCGGCAGGCCGGGATCACCGACCCCCGCGCACAGATCGCGATGGCCGAAGTGCACGACTGTTTCACGCCGACCGAGCTGGTGCTGATGGAGGACCTGGGTTTTGCCGAGCGAGGGTTCGGGTGGAAAGAAGTCCTGGCCGGCACCTACGACCTGGACGGCGAGCTGCCCGTGAATCCCGACGGCGGCCTGAAGGCGTTCGGGCACCCGATCGGCGCCAGCGGGCTGCGCATGCTGTTTGAGTGCTGGCTGCAACTGCGCGGCGAAGCGCCGCCGGAGCGAACGATCGCCTCGGTTGCGGCCGGCAAGACGCTGGCGATGACGCACAACCTTGGCGGCCGGCCCGGCGAATGCGTCTGCTCGGTCGTCATCGTCGGCAGTCAGCCCGGCTGAGGCTCCCTTCAAAGCCGTATGTGGGCAGGTTTGTCTGCTCGCTCGCCGGTTCACCTGAACCATCGGATCCCCCCGACGCCGTTTTGACAGTGCCTCGAGGCCCCGGCGATGATTCAACGTATGAGTAGGTATTCATATGTTCTAACTCGCGAGCAGTGTGACGTCGAGTGTCTCCATCCGGAGCATGTGCGTCCGCTCTTGGGCCGGGTGATCGATGCTCGCGTGGGAGCGGGCGTCGCCGAAGCCTTTGCCCTGCTGGCCGATACGACTCGGGCGCGGATCCTTCATGCCCTCAGCCTTGCGGATGAGCTTTGTGTGTGCGACCTGGCGCTTCTTCTGGGCGCCGGCCAGTCGGCGGTGAGTCATCAACTACGACTTCTGCGTCTCAATCGCGTTGTCGAACGGCGAAAGCAGGGCCGCATCATGTACTACCGGCTCGCCGACGAGCACGTGAGGCGGATGCTTCGTGATGCGCTTCGCCATGCGGCTGAAGGCACCGGTCACGCCGATCGCGAGCCTGCGTAATGTCCGGAGTTCACAGCACCGCGGGGATTCATAAGAAGCGACTGCTTGCGGTTTTCATCATCACAACGGGCGTGCTGGTCGTTGAGGTCGTTGCCGGAGTCGTCTCTGGGAGCCTGGCGCTTCTGGCGGATGCCGGACACATGCTGACCGATGTTGCCGGAGTCGGCATGGCCTTGCTTGCGATCCAACTGGGGGCGCGACCCGCGACCGACGCGCGCACATTCGGTTTGTATCGGGTGGAGATTCTTGCAGCGGTCGTGAATGCGTTGTTGCTGTTCGGCGCCGCGGGTTGGGTGTTGTTCGCGGCCTGGCGGCGATTCTCTCACCCTCCCGAAGTCGGCAGCGGAGTCATGCTGGGCGCAGCGCTCGTCGGCCTGGCCGCGAACGGGATGTCGATGTGGCTGTTGCGTCACGCCCAGAGACAGAGCATCAATATGCGCGGAGCGTACCTTGAGGTAATGGGCGATCTTCTCGGCTCGGTCGCGGTGGTAGGTGCGGCCGCATTCATTGCCGTCACCGGATACCAGCGGGCCGATGTCATCGCATCGGCTGCCATCGGCATCCTCATCATTCCGCGCACCTGGCGCCTGCTGCGCGACGCGATCGATGTTCTTTTGGAGGCGAGCCCCAAGAACGTCAATCTGACCGAGGTGCGCAGCCATATCCTTGGCGCCGGCGGCGTAGCGGACGTGCACGATCTGCACGCCTGGACGATCACGTCCGGCCTGCCGGTTGTTTCCGCTCACGTTGTGCTGACTGAGGGAGCGGATCCCGCGGCGGTTCTGGACAGCTTGAGTGCCTGCTTGGCTACGGACTTCGATATCGAGCACAGCACGTTTCAACTGGAAACGTTCGATCGCCGGCGCGTCGAACAGGCGGGTCATCCGTGATGCAACCGACGATGTCCCGGGAGTTGCTGCTGCGACGCGGGTTGCGGCTGGAGTACTTCACGGTCGGTTGGAACATTGTCGAGGGTATCGTTGCCGTCGGTGCGGCCGTTGTCGCCGGCAGCGTGGCGCTTCTTGGTTTCGGAATCGACAGCTTTGTCGAAAGCGCGTCGGGGGGCGTACTGATCTGGCGGCTGGTCGCAGAGCGCAGCGCGAAGGATCACGAAGCCGTTGAGCGAATGGAGCGCCGGGCGCAGAAGCTGGTCGCGGCATCGCTGATCGGGCTGGCCGGCTGGGTCGCGCTTGACGCCGTTGTTGCCCTGGCCGGCCAAGAACGCCCCGATCCTTCCGTTGCCGGAATCATGATCACCGGCGTCTCCCTTGGAGTAATGCCGTGGCTTGCGCGGGCCAAACGGCGCACGGCGATAGCTCTGGGAAGCCGTGCCCTCCAGGCCGATGCGTTTCAGACGACCGCATGCTGGTGGCTTTCTCTGATCGTTCTTGTGGGCGTCGGGCTCAACGTGATGCTTGGGTGGTGGTGGGCCGACCCGCTTGCCGCTCTTTGCATGACGTTCTTCCTTGTGCGGGAGGCAAAGGAAGCGTGGAGGGGCGAAGATTGCTGCGCCGACTGAAGGGATTGATCGAATGGGTTCATTCTTCGCGTTGTGTTTCGTGGTCGCGATTCCCATTGGCCTGGTTGCCGTGATGATCGCGTCGTCACGCCGGGTCCGCCGGAAGAAGGTCACGCCCCTTGACTGATGGATTGGGCGCGCCTAGCTTCCGGCTGCGTCGGAGCGCAGCAGGGAGCGTGGCGGCGCGTACTGCTGCGGGCGATCGCCGAACAGCGTGGCGGCTTGATCGATCAGCTCTTCGACGGTCCAGCGACGATTTTGCTTCAGCTCTTGGACCGGACCCCACGCGCCGTAGAGCTGGACGGTGCCGCCGCCGATGTAGAAGACCTGCCCGGTGATATCGGCGGCTTGATCGGTTGCCAGGAAGGCCACGACCGGCGCGACGTTCTCGGGAGCCCATTCGTCGAAGTCGGTGGCCGACTTTAGTTCGCCGAAGGTGCGCTCGGTCATGCGCGTGCGCGCCGCCGGCGCGATCGCGTTGCAGGTCACGCCGTACTTGCCCATCTCCAGCGACACGATCTGTGCGAAAGATGCGATGCCGGCTTTCGCGGCCCCGTAGTTCGACTGCCCGACGTTGCCCAGCAGTCCCGACGTGGACGAGGTGCAGACGATCCGGCCGTTCGCCGCGCCGCCCGAGGACTTGGCAAGGTTTCGCCAGTACGCGCAGGCATGGCGCGTCGGGGCGAAGTGGCCCTTTAAGTGAACGCGGATCACGTCGTCCCAGTCGGAGGCATCCATGTTGAAGATCATCTTGTCCCGCAGGATCCCGGCGTTGTTGATCAGGATGTCCAGGCGTCCCCACGTGTCAACGGCCGACTGCACGATCTGCCCGGCCGCATCGAAGTCGGCGACATCGTCGTAGTTGGCAATCGCCTCGCCTCCGGCGGCTTTGATCTCGTCCACCACTTGTTGCGCCGGCCGGGAGTCGGCCCCGCTTCCATCCCACTCGCCGCCCAGATCGTTCACCACGACGCGCGCGCCGTGCTGGGCCAGCAGCAACGCCTCGCCGCGGCCGATTCCGCGCCCGGCTCCGGTAACGATCGCAACCTTGCCATCAAGCAACGTCATGAGATCCTCCGTTGGTGGTCTTTAGAAAGATGAAGAGGCAAATATAGCGGCGCTCGCCCCGCGGCACGAAGGTCACGCTATCCTCGCGCGGACAGGGGAGGTCGCGTGGGGCCGCTTGATGGAGTTCGCATCATCGAGATCGCCGGGATCGGGCCCGGCCCGTTCGCCGG
>JBKKBA010000293.1:0-6026 GCA_046714275.1 Actinomycetota bacterium | reverse complement strand
CCCCAGGCCACGTTCGTCAAACACCTAGAGGTCGAAGGAGCGCAGTTGAAGATCCAGCGGCAAACGGCCGGCGGCTACGACACCGTCACCTGCCCTCTGCCTGCGGTCATCACGGTGACGGCCGGGGTGAACGAACCGCGCTATCCGACGTTCAAAGGCATCATGCAAGCCAAGTCCAAGCCGGTCGAGCAAGTCACCGTCGCCGATCTGGGGCTGTCTGCCGATGAGGTGAAGGCGACGCAAACCATCGCGGCCGTCAACCCTGCTCCGGCGCGTGGCGCAGGCGAGATCATCGAAGACGACGGGTCCGGCGCCGCGAAGATCGCCGACTTCCTCAAAGAAGCCAAAGTGATCTAGTGCGGAGGACTACGTGAGCAAGATCTGGGTTTTTGCGGAGCTGGATGCGCACGGCACCGTCCACAAGACGGCTCTTGAGATCTTGACGAAGGCGCGAACGCTGGGCGGGACGGTCGAGGCCGTCGCGCTGGGGCCGGGAGCGCAAGCAGCCGCCGCCGTGCTGGGCGAGCACGGCGCAACCACGGTCTATGCCGCCGAGGACCAAACCTTCGTGGACTTCGTGGCGCAACCGTCGGCGCACGCGTTGCATCAGTTGGTTCAGGAGCACCAGCCCGATCTTCTTCTGTTCCCATCGACCTACGACTCACGCGACATCGCGGCGCGGCTTGCGGTCAAGACGGGATCCACACTGATGGGCAGCGTCACCGACATCATCAACGACTCGACGATGCAAACCGCCATCTTCGGCGGCTCGCAACTGGTGGACGTCAAGTTGGAAGGTGCCACGCCCAGAATCGCGCTGGTCCGGCCGAAGGCGTTCGAAGCCGCCCCCGCCGGTGGAACGGCGAACGTCGTTCCCGTCGCCGTCGATGTCCCGGAGGATTTGAAGCAGTCGAAGCGCGTCGAGCGCGTCGAGGAAGAGCAGACCGGGCCGAAGCTGGAAGACGCTCCGGTCATCGTCTCCGGCGGGCGCGGGCTGCAAGACCCGTCCAACTTCAAGCTTCTGGAAGAGCTGGCCACCGCGATCGGCAATGCGGCGGTCGGCGCGACGCGCGCCGTCGTGGATGCCGGCTGGGTTCCCTACTCAATGCAGATCGGACAGACCGGCAAGACGGTCAAGCCAAGCGTCTACCTGGCGATCGGCATCTCGGGCGCCACGCAGCACATCGTCGGCATGAAATCGTCGGATCGCATCGTGGCGGTCAACAAGGACGCCGAAGCGCCCATCTTCCAACTTTCGGACCTGGGGATCGTCGGTGACGCGCTGAAGGTCGTGCCGGCACTCACCCAGGAGATCAAGAACCGCAAGGGCTGATCCTTCCTTGACTTGCTGCGGCGCGCTTGAAGCGCGCCGCCCGCGTTTTGCCGAAGCCGCCCGCGTTTCGGAAGCCGCCCGTCGGGTAGGGCAAGCGCGGGAGGACAACCATGAGACTCAAGTCCAAGAAGTCGCTCTGGATGGTCAACTGCAAGGCATGCGGCCGGCCGTTCCCAACACCGCTGGACCGCGAGACGCTGGAAGAGGTCGCCCCGCTCAACTCCTATCAGTGCCCGTCCTGTGGCCTGACCGAGCAATATTCGAAAGACGACCACTCCGCGGCGAACGCCTGACCCGGCTTCCGGCCCGCTGACCCGGCTTCCGGCCCGCTGGGCCGCATCGGCTTCCGACCCGCTGGGCCGCATCGGCCCGAACCCGCAGGGCCGCATCGGCCCGAATCTGCCGCTTCGTGCAGTCTGGTTCTAAACGCGCGGTGAAACGAACCGGTCCGATGCGGCACACCCGGACATCCGGGCGAAGGGACGCCCTGGGGTCCTAGAGAAATCGTGAGTCGTGGAACGAAGTTTTGCGTCCTCCCGCTTCGCGCGCCGTCTTGCGCGCCGTTCGGCTCGCCCGTTGCGCGATCCCGCCGACTCCGTCGGGATCGAAAACCAGTTCGAGGTCATCGAGCGCGGCGAACGACTGGACTTCCGCACGCTGATCGACGATGTCGTCGGAGGCGCCGACCGCAGATGGTTCCCGCTGGACGCCTCTGCGCGATTCCTGCCCAGCGGAGCGATCGTCACGGCCGACGGAACCGAAGCCGAGCTGGCGATCGCACCGATCCGGATGCAACGTGGCGTGGCCACGATCGTGACCGACGAGATGCTGGCCCGTCGCGCCGAGATGCTGGCCCTGATCCGCCGCTTCAACGACATGACCGGCCGCTCCATCGAGCTGCGGGGCTACTCCACCAATCTGAATGCCTTCATGCCGGCCAACCGCGCATCGCACGTGGCCGCCCGCTTCGCTCGCACGGCCGCGCCGGCCGCCATGCTGCTGCTTGACCTGGCGACGTCGCCGGGCTCGCTGGTGCGCCCGGGCGAGCGGCGCGTCGATCTTGGCGGTGAGTACGTCGCCGGCCGTGACGACCTTCGCGTTGCGCTCACATTCTTTATCGCCGCGGCGCTGGCAGCCGAGCGGGGCCTGGCGCTGCCCGAGCTGGACGGCGCTCTTGCCGATGCGGTAGCGAGCGGCGGCTGGTTTGTGGACCGGACCGCGTTCGGTGACGACTTGTACGTGGAAGGTCGCATGGCCAACCTCAAGCTTGCCGGCGGAGGCACGATCCTGGCCGGCACGTTGCTGGGCGAGGTGTGGGCTTTGGCTCGACCGTTGGCCGAGCAACACGCGACGGACGAAGAGCTGGCCCTGGTCGACGACACCGTTACCGGCGCGCGCGCTCTCCCGCTGGAACGCGAGCCGTCCAGCGAACCCGACGCCGTGCCTTTGGCTCCGATTCAAGAGTTCGCCACCATCCTTCGTGAACGCCGCCGTGGCGACATCGTGGTGTGCCCGGTCGCCGTCGCATGGGACGCGGCGACGCTGGCGATCTCCACACCGGCGCGGACGTTCTATGCCCGCGTTCCCGTGGAAAGCTTCGGGGCGTTTTCAACCGCGTTCGAACGCGGTTCATTGGATAAGACGTTGCGCTCGTACGGCACCGCCGCGTCGCTCGGCCGCTTCGCGCCACCGGCGTCGGCCGCCGCGGGCTTGTTCGACCTTGCCGAGATTCCCGATCCGTCCGGGGCAGGGCCGACGGTGCACGTCGGCGTCGAAGCCCCGGTCATCGAGCCAAAGGCGCAGCGCATCCAGGCGCGAAAGCAGAAGCGGCCCGCACCGGAAAAGCAGCCGCGACCCATCGCAAAGGACAAGCAGAAGCTGGAGCGACGTCCGGCGGCCGCGATTGCTCGGACGGCCGCTCGCCGGGCCGGAGCCGTCGCCGGGGCCGCGGCAATGTTCCTGGGTACGGCTCTGTTTGCCTACATCGGTCTGGGCCAGTCGGAATCGCAGCCGGCCAAGCCGCGAATTCGTCGCGCGGTCCAAGCTCCGTCGCCATCGCTCAGCGTGCTTGCCGAAAAACAGACCCGATCTCCATCGCCCAGCATCGTGCCTCCGCCCGCTCCCGTCGCGACCGGCCCGGTCACACCGTCGTTCACGATCCGTCCGGTCCAGCAGGCCACCACCCGGCCGGTCACGCACCAGTCAACGCCACGACCCAAGCAGTCCAGCACGCCGCGCCCTTCACCGACGCCGACGGCCACCTACAGCAAGACCACCACACCGGCGCCGACGCCCACTCCGACGCCCACGCAGACGGTCAGCAGCACCCAGCCGGTCATCACCGGCAGCAACACCTGTGGCCTGAAGACCAGCAACTTCTCGTTCAGCATCTCGGTGCCCTCAGGGGCGCCCAGGATTACGCAACTGATCCTTGAGTACAGCAGCCGGGCGGAGCAACCCAGCCCCTCGCCTGCGTTCCCGATGGCCTCGTACTCGGGAAACGCCTCTGCCGCCGTCACCGTGACCTCGAATCACACCTGGCACATCGCAGTGAAGAACCAGGCGGGCCAGGTCTTCCACAAGAGCTTCGGCGAAACCCCACGCTGCGCGTAGAGCGCGAGCGCAGCCGGTGCCAGAAACCTAGACCGGCTTCCGATCCCGCTCGCCGTCGCGGCCCCCGCGCCGCACCGTTTGCCCCGGCGGCATGACGGGGACCCGGTCGGTCTCTAGCGTCGCCTGGCGGTCCACGGCGCGCACGGCCCGCTGGGCCCGCTCGACGGATCCGGGTTCACGGCAGGCGACGGGACGGAAGATCCGCGTGCCTTCGGGACCGCGGAAGATGCTCTGCAGCCACGGGAGGACCCGCAAAGCGTCCAAGGCGCTGATACGCGGGGCGGCCGGCTCGACGTCGCCGGGACAGGTCCCCGGGGGTGGGATCAGACGGAAATGCGTGAACTCCTCACCGGTTTCCTTGTGGTACTGCATGCGCCAGCCACCGCCTAAAGAGACGGGCTTTGACCAATCCTCACCTCCCGGCGAGCGGCGCTTGGCTGGCATGAGCGCCTAAGAGTACCGGACGACACGGCCGGGGGTTTCCGGAATCGCATGCGAACACGGCGGCCGCGAGATCCGGCCGCCTGGCGCAAGGGGATAACTATGCCCCGACCGGCGCCTCTGCCCGCTGCTCCTCGATCCAGCGCTCCAGATCGGGGCCGGATTCGAACGACACGATCAGCGCGTACCTCGGCTGGGGCCCTGGGTGGTACACCGCGTGCTGCAGTCGCTGCGAGTCCACCACGAACTGCGCGCCGGCCGGCAACGGGATGCGACTCTCCGTCGACGGGTCGTCCTTGTCCTCGCGCACGATCATGAACGAGTCGGGGTTGTCGGTCAGTTGCAGCCATGCCCGCACGACCCAGCCCTCGCCGTCGGGGTTCAGGCGGTTGTTGTCGTCGGTATGCAGGTTCTTGACGGCATCTTCATAGGTGTTGGGGTTCAGCTTGATCGTACGGACGCGGCCGTAGCGCGCGCCGACCCGCTCGGCCCATGCCACCAGCGTCGGGCAGACCTTGGCGTTGGCGGTCCACATGCCGTCCTTGTCGGGCTTTCCGTGATCCCAGAACCCGGCGCATTCCATGTCGCCAAACGCCGACGCGATCGGCGCGAAGTTGGTGTCGCCACCGCTCTTCCAGTCCACGTAGTCCAGGTTGATGTATTCCTGGGCGGCGACCGGACTTCCGAAGTTTCGAAGGACGACGAAGCCCTTCTCTTCGAGCGCGGGCAGCTTGTCATGGGCCATAAAGGCATCCTCCTGATGTTCGCCGGACACATCCCGGCGATAAACGATCATCAAAATGATAGCGAAGCGGCGAGCCAAAGGCGCGGCACCCGGTTTGCTTGCCGTTGACGAAGCCCGCATCCGGGGGGCGGGTCATCGGCCCCCGGGCCGGAATCTTCCGCTGCCCGATAGGCTTCGTGGCTGGGTCCGGAAAAGGGAGTGCTGCCGATGATCACCGTTCTAGGCATCGTGGCCCTGAGCTTCATGATGGTTATGTACGCGCTGGAGCGGCGCGGTCGCGTCTTCGTCCTGGGGTTCGCGATCGGGTGCGCGCTGTCCAGCGCGTACGGGTTTGTGTCCGGCGCATGGCCGTTCGGTGTCGTCGAAGCCGTCTGGTGCCTGATCGCCCTGCGGCGCTACACCCGGCAATCGCCGGCGCCGGTGGGCTAATCTCAACGCCATGCGCGACATCGTGGAAG
This sequence comes from Actinomycetota bacterium, assembly GCA_046714275.1. Taxonomy (GTDB): domain Bacteria; phylum Actinomycetota; class AC-67; order AC-67; family AC-67; genus JBKKBA01. Next base: position 436 of record JBKKBA010000293.1, on the reverse strand, counting down.
AGCTGGCCGCCGAGCAGGCGGAGCTGGAGCAGGTCCTGAAGTCCCTGACGCCCGATCAGTGGAGCCTGCCGACTCCGGCGAAAGGGTGGGACGTTCGCGACCAGGTCGCCCACCTGGCCGACACCGAAGAAATCGCTTTCGATACCGCCACCGGCGGACCGCGGCAGTTGAACGAAGAGGCCCTCCAGCACGCTTCCCCCGAAGCCTTCACGCAGTCGGGGTGCGATAAGGGCCGAGCCAAGGACGCGTCGGACGTGCTGGCCTGGTGGGTGCGCGGCACGGCCAAGACGCGCGAAGCGCTGGCCGGTATGGACCCCAAGGCGCGCATCCCCTGGGGCCTGGGCATGAGCGCCCGCGCGTTTGCGACCGCACGGATGATGGAAACGTGGGCGCACGGCTTAGACGTGCGCGCCGCGGCCGGCCTGGCGCCAAACAT
>JBKKBA010000292.1:0-4043 GCA_046714275.1 Actinomycetota bacterium | reverse complement strand
GTGTGGAACACCTACATCGTCACATCGACCGACGCGCTGGGAGCCAACCCGACCTTCACGGCGACCGCCGTCGCGCCGCTCAGCGACCCGCTCATTCGCGGGGCATGCGGTCCGGGACGATGCCAGGGCGTGTTCGACTTCCTGGATGTCGTCATCGCGCCCGACGGGCGCGTCTGGGCCACCGCGGTTGATGGGTGCGTCGAACGCTGCGTCGGGAACCGGTCGGCCGCATCGACGGCGGCGCGTGGCGCCGTAGCGCCACTGCTCACGGGACCGAACCTACGCACGGGAGGAGCGCTTCCGCCGTTGCCCTAGCGGATCGAGCGATATTCAAACTTCATTGGCCGACCACGCCCGCACAAGGAGAGTGTTCATGCGCCGGACCGCTACCGCTCTTGTCGTCATGGCCGCCGTTGTGGCCGCCGCCGCCGTTTCTCTGGCTCCGCAACGTGGGGACGCGGTTGACGTATTTCGTGTCGGCTTTGCCAAGAAGGCGATCACTCCGGTCGGCGAGCCGCCGGCTGAGTGGCGGCAGTACCTCACGCCGCACCCGAAGACCGGTGTCTGGAGCGAGCCTTTCCAGGACCTCAACAACGATGGGTGCATGAGCGGGCTGACCAACAACAACCTGGAGCCCGTGCTGGACGCGCAGCCGCCGCGAGGGGAGTTGCCCGAGCCGCACACCGATCAGCCGTGGAACTCGACCGGAGACGCCCACAAGATTGGCCTGTTCGGTGTGCGCGGCGTGACGATCGTCGGGGATCCCGACTCGACCGGCAAATGGGACGGGCTGTGGGCCAACGCCGGTTTTGGAGCCAAGTGCACGCTGGGGATGCACGACGACACCTGGGCGCGCGCGATCGTCCTGGAATCGGGTGAGACGACGGTCGCCGTCGTGTCGCTGGACGTCGTCGGCTTCTTCAACGTGGAGATTCGGCGAGCGCGGGCCGAGATGAAGGTCCGCTATCCCGCAATGCCGGTGGACGAGCTGATCGTGTCTTCGACGCACACGCACGAAGGCGTGGACACGATGGGATACTGGGGCCAGCTCTACCTGAACACCGACGGGAAGTTCCCCGCCTATCAGGCGTTTATCCGCTCGCAAATCATCGACGCCGTCTACGACGCGTGGACCGGTCGCGAAGCTGCGCGCGCGAAGTTCGTCAACGCGCCGGCGCCGCCGGTCGCGATTCGCGACTCGCGGCCCCCGATCGTGACGGACCCGGCCGTCATCACCGCGCAGTACGTGCGCGCCTTGGATGGATCGACGATCGGATCCGTCGTCAATTGGTCGAACCACCCCGAGGCGCAGGGATCCAATAATGCCTACGTGTCCAGCGACTTCGCGCACGGGACGCGCGTCACGCTGGAGCAGGCGCTGGGTGGGACGGCCGTGTACTTCTCGGGAAGCGTCGGTGGCTTGCAGACGCCGCTGGGCGTGAACGTGCCGGGCTTCGGATCGTCGCCGACGTGGGAGCGCACCTTCGAGATCGGCCGCCAGGTTGCCCAAACCGCCATCGACGCTCTGAGCGCTGCAGACGTCGTGGACATTCCCGCGATAGAGGTGAAGCGGCGGTCGTTCTACTTCGAGTCCGACAACACCGTGATCCGTGCGCTGAACACGCGCGGCATCTTCGACATCCCGACCTACATCGGGGGCGAGTCTTGGGGGCCCGAGTCCCAACGCCGGGAGGGCATTTGGGCGGGAACGGCCGGGCAGCAGATTCAAACCGAGATGATCGCGCTGACGATGGGGCCGGCGATGTTCCTGACCGTCCCTGGAGAGATGGCGCCGGAGATCGAGCTGGGAGGCTACGGGCGTCCGGAGTGCGCGGAGGCCGACACGGGTCGTCCCTATGAGCCGGTGATTCGTGATCAGTTCCCGCACCCGTACCAGTTCGTGCTGGGCTTGGCGCAGGACGAGCTGGGCTACATCATCCCCGGCTACGACTTCCACCTGTTCTCCGCGCCCGAGGACGTGACCGGCTCGCCCGTGGACGACCACGATGGCGTCGGAGCGGTTCCGGTGGGAGCGCTGGATGTCAAAACTTGCGGCGAGGGCCACTACGAGGAGACCGTCAGCGCATCAAGCGTGCTGGCGCCCTGGGTTGCCTGCGTCGCCAAGGAGCTGGCCGGCCGGGACCCATGGAGCAACGCGCCCGAGAACGCCGCGTGCTCCTACGACAACACCCACCTGCCACTGAACGGAATCGGCGGCTAGCCCCCGGAATTCGATGGTGTATTTGTGCGAGCAGGGACTTAGTAGCCCAGCGTGGTGTCTACCAGGCCTTCCAGGGGGCGGCCTTCGGCGTAGCGCTTGACGTTGCGCCGGACCAGCGCGGCAAGCTCGGGAATGGCCATCTGGCGGGTGTTGGCCGTGTGCGATGTGATGATCACGTCTTCCAGCTTCCACAACGGATGGCCCTCGGGAAGCGGCTCGGGGTCGGTGACGTCCAGTGCCGCTCCGCCGATGCGACCGGCTTCCAGCGCGGCCACCAGCGCTTCGGTATCCACCAGCCCACCGCGTGCCACGTTGACGAGCCACGCGTCCGGCTTCATCGCCGCGATCACCAGGTGGTCGATCAACCCCTCACTTTCGGGAGTCAACGCGGCCGCGACGACGATCCAGTCGGCCTCGGGCACCGCTTCGATCAAACTTGAAGAAGGCAGCGTTCGCTCCGCCCACGTCGCGGCGGTTCCCGATCGGTTGGATGCAAGGATGCGCACGCCCATCGGTCGCAGCATCGACGCCAGGGATGAACCGATGCCCCCGGTTCCAACGATCAGCGCCGTCGTGCCGCGAAGCCGGCGGTGCCCTTCCACGTCGTCCCACCACGACACGCGCCGGGCGTGCCGATGCAACCGGCGCGCGGCCGACAGGATCAGCGCCAGCGCTTGCTCGGCCGTCGCCTCGCCGTAGATGCCTTTCGCGCACGTCCAGATGTGTCTGGGGCCGATCAGGCCGGCATCCGCGAATCCTTCGATGCCGGCGAAGGGCAGTTGCACCCAGCGCGCGGGAGAGGCGGCCAGTGTGCTTCGCAAGCCCTCGGCATCGCGAGGGTCCGTCCAGATGATGGCGTCGGCGGTGTAGGCCGACGACGGCTCGCCGCCTCCGGCACGAACGGCGTCAACCAGGATGGCGGGCGCTTGTGGCACAACGGCAACACGGACGGTCATGGCGCCAGCATATGCCCCCGCCTTGTCGGCGAGCCCCGAACGCGAGATGCCCCCGTCTTGTCAGGAGACCTGGAACGCGAAAGACTGGCGTTTCACTTTCGCGATCAGATGAAGGAGCGCAGCATGAGCGACATCGCGTGGACGGGAACCCCGGTCCGCCCGCACGCAGAGGCTCGAGACAACGGAGCCGCTGCGTTGCCGTGGGGCGGCCGGCGCGAACGGCTTCCCATGAACTGGCCCTTTGCCAACGCCGTCGAAGGGTTCCGAGCCAAGGCGCTTTCGAATCCCGACTACGACCCGGCATCGACATTCGTCTGGGGCCAGATGATGGCCGTCGGATTGATCGAGATGCTGAAGTCGGTGGAAGCCGCCTTCGGCCGCGAAGGACACGACATCGCGCGAGCCGCGCTGTGCGCGGTCGGCGACAAGATCGCCACCGAGATGCTGGACGGCGTCGCGGTTCCCCAGGATCTCAGCGCCCCGGAGGTTGCCAGCCTGTTCGCGTCGTGGATCAACGAGGTCGCCTACGCCTCCATCGAGCGTCCCGTTGTGGATGGGGAGCAAGCATCGTTCGACATCCACTACTGCCCTCACGAAGACGTCTACGGAGCGTTCGACTGCCGCGTCCAGCGGTACCTGGTGGAGGGCATGATCGCGGCGGCCCGGCGGCAGCTTGGCGACTCGATGTTCGATGTTGCGTTTGCCACGACGATTCCTTCGGGCTCGGCCACCTGTCACTTCGACATGTTCCCGAAAGGCGGCGGGGATCAGTGGAACGACTACAGCGAGCGGCTGAGGGATCGAGCCCTGCGCATCATCGACACCGCTCCGAAGAAGAGTGAGACGACCTAGGAAGAATCTAGGAT
>JBKKBA010000291.1:0-3382 GCA_046714275.1 Actinomycetota bacterium | reverse complement strand
CTCCGATATTTTGCACGAGTTGTCGAAGCACAAGAACTTCGGCGTCCGCACGCTGCAAGCCGAAGACGAGATTGCGGCGATGTGCATGGTGATCGGCGCCGCGTTCGCCGGGCAATTGGCCGTCACGGCGACCGCCGGCCCCGGCATCGACCTGAAGTCCGAAGCCTTGGGCCTGGGCATCATCCTGGAGTTGCCGATGATCGTCTGCGATGTGCAACGCGGCGGCCCATCGACGGGTCTGCCTACCAAGATCGAGCAGGGCGATCTGCTGGCCGCGATGTATAACCGGCACGGTGAGGCGCCGATCCCGATCGTTGCGGCGACATCGCCGTCGGGCTGCTTTCACGCGGCCGTCGAGGCCGCGCGCATCGCGCTGAAGTATCGGACGCCGGTCTTCCTTCTGTCCGACACGTTCCTGGCGAACTCGGCCGAGCCGTGGCGGCTTCCCAAGATGGAGGATCTGCCCGACATCAGCGTCGAGTTTGCGACCCAGCCGAACCACGAAGGTCAGTTCTGGCCGTACCTGCGCGATGACAATCTGGCTCGCCCGTGGGCGATTCCGGGGACCGCCGGGCTGGAGCACCGGATCGGCGGCTTGGAGAAGCAGGACGGCACCGGAAACGTCTCCTACGACCCGGCCAACCACGAATACATGACCAGGATCCGGGCGGCAAAGATCGCCAAGATCGCGGACGACATCCCGCTGTTGGATGTTGACGAAGAAGGCGGCGAGGAACTGCTGGTTGTCGGATGGGGATCGTCGTGGGGGCAGATCCAGGCGGCGCTCCGCCGCGTTCGCGCGGCAGGAAAGAAGGTCGCGCATGCGCACTTTAGTCACCTGAACCCGTTCCCCAAGAACACCGGCGACGTGCTTCGGCGCTTCAGCCGCATCCTGGTTCCCGAGATGAACAACGGCCAGTTGGTGCGCCTGCTGCGCGCCGAGTACCTGGTCGACGCGAAGTCCTACACCAAGGTCCAGGGACAGCCGTTCCATTCGGCCGAGCTGGAAACCGAGATGCTCAAGAGGCTGTGAACCCAATGGCAGAGATGGTTCAGCTCACCAAGAAAGATTTCGAGTCCGATCAGGAAGTTCGCTGGTGTCCCGGCTGCGGAGACTACGCGATCCTGGCGTCGATCCAAAGCGCGATGCCTTCGCTTGGGATCCCGCGCGAGAAGATCGTGTTCGTGTCGGGCATCGGCTGCTCCAGCCGCTTCCCGTACTACATGAACACCTACGGGATGCACTCGATCCACGGGCGGGCGCCGGCGGTGGCGACCGGGATCGCGACGGCAAACCCCGACCTGTCGGTCTGGGTCGTGACCGGCGATGGCGACGGCTTGTCGATCGGCGGCAACCACCTGATCCACGCCCTGCGTCGCAACGTCAATCTGAAGATCCTGCTGTTCAACAACCAGATCTACGGCCTGACCAAGGGGCAGTACTCACCCACGTCGGAGATGGGCAAGGTCACCAAGTCCACGCCGTTCGGGTCGCTGGACCAGCCGTTCAACCCGGTGGCGCTGGCGCTGGGATCCGAATCGACGTTCGTGGCTCGCACGATCGACGTTGACCGGCAGCACCTGACGAACGTGATCCAGCGGGCGGCCGCGCATCGCTGCGCGGCGTTCGTCGAGATTTACCAGAACTGCAACATCTTCAACGACGGCGCGTTCGAAGACCTGACGTCCAAGGACGCCAAGGTCCGCAACCAGATCCGGCTGGAGCACGGCAAGCCGATCCGCTTCGGTGAAGAATCCGCGCGCGGGGTTCGGTTGAACCCGGACGCGACGCTTGAGATCGTGAATGTCGCCGATGTCGGTGAAGAGGCGTTGCTGGTCCACGACGAGACGCGCAACGATCCCGCGCTGTCCTATCTGCTGGCGCGGCTGGCGACCGGCCCGCACGAACCCACGCCGATCGGCATCTTCCGCGAGGTTCAGCGCACCGTCTACGGCGAAGCGATGGACGCGCAGATGGACGCGGCCAAGGCGAAGCTGGGTCCCGGAAACATGGCCTCGCTGCTGGCGTCGGGCGACACCTGGACTGTCGCGTAACGTTCTATTGCCGTTGCAGCCCGGCAAGTTAACCGACAACGCCTACCGGCACAGCGGAGGAGATGTTGCACGAGGCCACCGTTCCGTCCGCTTAGCCGAAGACAGATACACGAAGTTGTTGACGTCAGTCTCGCTGACCCACAGCGTCCAGTCGCCGCGGTGATACCCCGTGGAGCGGGCATCTGCTGGCCGAGTAGCGTTCTCATCGAAGGACTCCTTGAGCTTGGGATCGATGACTCCCTTCGGATCCCGTACATAGAAGCGTACGTCATCCGCAGAACGTGGGCCGCGACGTACAGTTCCTTGGGGCCACGACAGGGACATGATTAGCGCGGATCCCCAGCTGCAGTGATCGGCACCTGGCTGCGTGTGAATCACGAGTGCGCCGTCGCTCTTCTTAGACCCGTCGGGCAATGAGTTCCCCGACGCGTCAACCCAAGACCCAATAGGCCCGCCGCCGCCACAAGCAGCAAGGCTGACAAGAGCAAAGATCCGCAAGCGGCCGCGGGTTCCATGTTTCAACAAGGCACCTCCCCAGCAGTAATACGGTCGCCGAGGCGAAATTGACTGCATAACGACCCTGCGGCTCATCGGCCGCGACCTCGCCTCACTGGACGCCACCGTCCGGTCAGGATAGGGGGAGGCTCGGCCGGGTGCAGCGCCGAGTTCTGCGGCGACTCGGGCCGCAATCATGGGCGGCTTCGCAGCACCTACTCAGTTCTCTACCGGCAGCCACAGATCGAACTCGAAGCGGTAGTTGCGCGGCGAGTGACCGAAGGCTGGGTTGTGCGAGAAGACGGGCTCTGCGGCGGTTGTGTTCGTACCGAGGAAGCGCTGGGTGACGGATCCGGTCGCTCCGGCAAATGCACCGAGGCCCCCCGTCACGGAACGGATGCCCGGCTGCGGGACGCGACCCGGCGTCCAGCCCGAGAACATCCCCTCCTCGTCGGCGTGCACGAACTCCTGGCCGATCGACGTCAGTTGGTCGGGCGGGAAGAGCTGCTCGGTCGAGACTGTCCCCAGGATGTACACGTGCGTCGTGACGGCCTGCGGATCGCTGCGTTCCGGGACCTGCTCTGTGAAAACGCCCCACGACACAATGAGGCCGAGCGGCGTGGCGCTCGCTGGGTCCCATCCGCGTTCTTCGGGGATGGTTCCACCCGTGTAGATGTTCCCCTCCCGGTACGTAAGCCACGCACGGAACGTGCCGTTGTTCGCCGGATCGAACAGGGTCGTCACACCCGTGAGCGGATCGGTGATTCCGGGGAACGGCAGGATAGGTGTGTAGCGTTCTTTGTCACCGAGGTAGGCCACGTCGTATACGGCC
>JBKKBA010000290.1:0-8722 GCA_046714275.1 Actinomycetota bacterium | reverse complement strand
CCGCGCCAGGCGAACAGGATCGCCACCAGGAACTCTGGCGACTCCGACGCCAGCGGCGCCAGCCACTGCACCAGCAAGAACGAAGAGATGCCGAGCTTCTCTCCGGTGTGAACCAGGCCTTCGGCGAACGGCTCGGCGGCCGCCAGGATCATCGCCGCGGCGAACACGAAGATGCCGATCGTCACGCCACGGCGCTGGGCGACGGGCAGCGCCGCAATGACCACCGGCGGGCCGATCAGATCGGGATGCTGGGACTCATGCTGCCCCGACCGCCAGATGTAGGCGACGAACATCGTTCCCAGCACGCCCAGGTCGATCAGGCTGAGGTTGCCGCGAATCGGAATCGTAAACGCCCACAGCGTCGCGATCAGCAGAAAACCCAGCTCGGTCCGCCGGGCTTCTTCAAGCCGAACCGTCTTCTCACCACTGCGCCACGCCCAAATCAGCACGACGGCCGCCCAGCCCAGCCCGATGAGCAACCGGTTGGCGCCGGTCATATTGGCGATCGCAAGCTGCCGGCATTGCTCTTCGACCCCGCAGAGCGTCTGCAGCGCGCCGGCCGCGGCATCCTGCTGGCCGGCCTTCCATGCGAACGTCAGGTCCACGGCGTACTCGGGAAGCACGGCGATAAACGCCAGGAAAGCGATCGCCAGCGCCTGCGAGATGTCAAGCTGAGCAACCTCCGCGCCCCACGACAGCAAGAAGGCGGCCCCCAGGATCGATACGCCGAAGAAGATCGTTTCGATCTCGACCGCGACGGAGATGACGTCGAACCGAAACAGCAGCGCCGGAAGGGTGGACAGCGCGGCGACAGCGATCAGGATCCAGCCGCTTTCGTTGACCTTCTTTCCGGCATCCGGCACAACGGGGTCGCTCACGGCGCGCAACCCTATCAAGACTTCTGGGGTGTCCCCATCCCCGAGTACGATCGCGGCATCCGTGGACCCCCTTGCATTCCTCGAGCGCCTGCGCGGCGAGCATCCCGATTCGCTGGCGCACATCGAACGAATCCCCGAGCGGGCGGCGAAGACCGCCGATATCGAGATCCCGCCCGAGCTTTCGGTGCGGCTGAAGCGCGCCGGCATCGAACACCTGTGGTCGCATCAGGCGGCGGCGCTTGAGCATCTGCGGGCCGGCCGTCATGTCGCCGTGGCAACCGGCACGGCCAGCGGCAAAAGCCTGTGCTACCAACTGGCGACCTTCGAACGCCTGATGGCCGAGCAGAAGGCCACGGCGCTCTACCTGTTCCCCACCAAGGCCCTGTCGCAAGATCAGCTCCGCCAGGTGCGGTCGTTCGCGGTGACCTCGGCGCGCGCGGCCGTCTACGACGGGGATACCCCCACCACCGAGCGCACCTGGATCAAGCGCAACGCCAACCTGATCGTCACCAACCCCGACATGCTGCACTTCGGGATCCTGCCGCAGGCCGACAAATGGGGGGTGTTCCTTGCGAATCTCAGGCTGGTCGTGATCGACGAGATGCATACATTGCGCGGCGTCTTTGGCTCGCATGTTTCCTGCATCGTGCGGCGGCTGCGGCGGCTGGCGGCTGCGCGCGGCGCGAAACCCGTCTTTGCGTGCGCATCGGCGACGATCGGGAACCCCGGCCAGCTTGCGCAGCGACTGACCGGCCTGGATGTCGAAGAGGTGCTGGAGGACGGATCGCCACGCGGCACAAAGTTCTTCGCCTTGTGGAACCCGCCGTTCACCGGCTCCGAAAACGCCGGTGGCTTCGGTGACTTCGGTGACTTCGGTGACTTCGGTGACTTCGGTGCTGCTTCGACCGAGCGGCGGAGCGCCGGCGCGGAGGCGGCGGAGCTGACGGCGCGCGCGCTGATCGACGGAGCTCACACCATCACGTTCGCCAAGTCGCGCAAACAGGCCGAGCTGGTAGCCGCGTTCACGCGCTCGCGGTTGGAGTCCGCTTCCCGGCCCGACCTTGCCGGCCGTGTCGCCGCGTACCGCGCCGGCTACCTGCCGGCGGAGCGCCGCGAGCTGGAGCGAGCGCTCACGTCGGGCGACTTGCTGGGGATCGCGGCCACGACCGCGCTGGAGCTGGGCATCGACATCGGCGGCCTGGACGCCTGCGTCATGGCGGGCTACCCCGGAACCGTGGCCGCGACGTGGCAGCAAGCGGGACGCGCCGGGCGTCGCCAGGGCCGGTCGCTTGCGATCCTGGTGGCGCAGGACGATCCGCTGGACCAGTACATCGTGAACCATCCCGACGCGTTGTTCGGCCGGCCGCACGAATCGGCCATCGTCGATCACAGCAATCCCAACATCCTGGACCGGCACCTGGCGTGCGCCGCCTACGAACGTCCTCTGGATCCGGCCGAGGATGAAGAGTTCTTCGGGCCGGCATTGCCGCAGGGCGTGGCGCGGCTGCTAGACGACGGCACCCTGAAGGCTCGCGCAGGGAAGCTTTTTCATGCGGCTCGCGGGTCGCCCCACGCCCAAATCGACATCCGGTCCATGGGCTCGGAGGTTCGCATCGTCGAATCCGAAACGGGTGCGCTGATCGGCACGGCCGCAGGCGCGCGCGCGCCCTGGTCGGTGCACCCCGGAGCGATCTATCTGCATCAGGGCGAGCAATTCCGCGTGGCGTCCTTGGACCTTCAGGCCGGCGTCGCGCTGGTCGCGCCGTCCGACGAGCCGATCTATACGCAGGCGCGCGACATCACCGACATCCGCGTGCTCTCCATCGAGCGCAAGGCCGCGCTGGGCGCGACACAGGTGTTCTTCGGCACCGTCCAGGTCACCAACCAAGTCGTCGCGTACGCGCGCAAGCACTTGTTCTCCGGCGAGACCATCGACGTGACGCCACTGGACCTGCCGCCCGTGACCCTGACGACGACCGCGGTGTTCTACGTCGCGCCCGACGCGCTTCTGGATCGCGCGCAGATCGACCCGGCATCCGTGCCCGGCGCGGCGCACGCGGCCGAGCATGCGGCGATCGGCATCCTGCCGCTGTTCGCGATGTGCGACCGCTGGGACATCGGCGGGGTGTCCACCGCGATGCATCCCGATACCGGTCACTGCACGGTCTTCATCTACGACGGGTACCCCGGCGGCGCCGGCATCTCCGAGCGCGCGTTCCAGGCCGCGCCGGCCCACCAAGGGGCCACACTTCAAGCGATCCGCGACTGCCCCTGCGAGTCCGGCTGCCCCTCGTGCGTCCAGTCGCCAAAATGCGGCAACGGCAACAACCCGCTGGACAAGGCCGCGGCCGCGCGACTGCTGGGCGCGATCCTGCTGAACAACTGAGCGCCCGTCTTCTCTCGTCTTCTCTCGACCGATCCGGCAATTTCGAACCTTGAGCCCACGCGATCCGGCAGAACCGGCACATCCGATGAGGAACCGGACGAACCCACGTCGTACTTCTAAGGCATGACTCGTATCCGCACGATCCTGGCCGTCTTTGCCGTGTTCGCAGCCGTCTTCCAAGCAGCGCCGTCTCAGGCCGGCCGCACGCTGGACATCGAGATCCGCGGCGGCATCATCCAGCCGAACCCGCTGATCGCCCAGACCGGCGACCTGATTCGCTTCTCGGTGATCTCGATCGGCCGTCACCACATGCAGAGCTACGCGGCGACCAGCGACACGATCATCGATTCGGGACAGATGAACTACACCAACCAGCCGGTCGTCTACACGACCGAGTTCCGAGGCGGGACCGTGCTGTACCGCTGCCTGGTGCACTCAAGCTTCGATCCGGTCAACGGCGTGTGCAGCCAGATGTGCGCCGTGATCACCGACGAGACGACCGTCCCCGTGCCGCCGGTGATCGATCCCGCCGTGGGAACCATCGAGGAGCGTCCGACCACCATCACCGGCACGGCCGAACCGCTGACGCTGGTTACCGTGACGGAAGGCCGAAGCGTCGAGGGAGGCACCTTCCGGGGACAGGCGCTCACCGACGTCAACGGACGGTGGGCCGCCAAGACCGTGGACTTCGGCTCGTCCGGAGGCATCCGGCCGCTGATGGCCCGCGCCGTGCGCGGCATCGGCTATGTGAGTGGCGACAGCGCCGTCGTGGAGTTCCCCTACAAGCCCGACATCACTCCGCCCATCATCACGTTCGACGGCTTCCTGTCGCCGGTGTTCGTGGGTGAGTTGGTGCTGACGGGAACCGCCAGCGACAACATCCGCGTTCGCGCCGTCGCCATCGAGTTTTCGATCACGTCACCGAACCAGTCCAACCCTCAGCAGATCAGCAAGACGTTCCTGCTGTCGGCGTCCTGCGACCCGGGCTGCCCCAGCAAAGCCATTACGTGGACGTTCAGAACCGGCGTCATTGTCGGCCAGCCCGCCGCGCAGGTCTACCAGGTGCGCGCGGTCGCCATCGATACCAGCGAAAAGGTGACTGCGATCGACGCCCCCACGCTGGGTTCACTCATCGTGTTCGTGAACACCAAGGCCGTCGCACTCCCGTCGTCAATCCCGTCAACAGTGTCGTCCCCGGTCGCCTCAGCCGTGCCTACCCCCTCGGTCAACCTCAGCCCGGTGCCGCCAACGCTGGCCCCGGCCCCGTAAGTAAGGCAACACGATCGTCACCGTCAGGGCTGCTGTAGCACTCTTGTCTGGGTGATGTTCAAACCGTACGATTTAGGCTCGGCTAGAGGCGCTTTGAGCACGGCAGACCGGACCGACTGCGCGATTCCCTGGCGGTCCTACGCCTCTTCTTCCAGCATTCGCTCGATGCGCTCGACGGGCTGCTCGGGCTCGGGGCGGGGCGGCAGGATGTCGCGCGCGGGGTACGAGCGCAGACACGACGCGCAGGCGATGAAGTCGGTCTTTCGCTTGAACGGGACGTAGTCGCCGTCGATCGTGACCACACCGTTCTGGTCAACATCCTTGACCAGCACGGCGCCGCACTCGCACATCACAGGAGCCCCCATGGCGGGGTCAGCCTAGCCCAGGCAGGGGAAGAAGGGAACCGCAGGAGTTAGTGGTCTTTGAGGACGCGGCGGAAGTGCATCGCGGCCACGATCGTGAACAGGCCGCCGGCCACGGGAAGCAGCATCTTTCGGGGATCCACGATGTCGGCAGCCTCTTCGGCAAAGCCGGCCGCCCTTTGCTTCGTGCCGCGGACCTGAGTCTGAGTCAGGCTGGTGCGCGGCTGGTAGGGAAGCTCCTTGCCGAACGTGCCCTCGTAGAACTCACGGGGGTCCGCGGCGAAGGGATCGGGGGACGCGGTGAGCGTGGGGATCGGCGGCGGCTGCCCGCCGTTTGAAAGGAATCCGGACCCACCCGTGCCCGAGCCACCGGTGCCCGAGCCGCCCGTGCCCGAACCGCCCGTGCCCGAACCACCGCCGCTGCTGCTGGACGGGCGTGGCGCGGAAAGGCTGGCCGAGCGTGAAGCCTGACCCGACGATACGCCCGACGCCGAGACCGGGCTGGAGCGCGTGCCGGCCAGGAAGTAGGTATAGGTGCCGGCGTAGCCGGTGGAGCCAAACTCGTCGTCGGTGCAAGAATACGTGCCCCCCGACAACGAGCATCCCTGCTGTCCGGGCGAGGCGGCGTCGATCTTGAAGTACTTCGTCCCCGTGCCGTTACTGGCCGATCGCGTGATCTTGTACGAGATCATGTCGGCCTCGGAGTTGGCCCGCCACTTCAGCACGACGGCCGGCTTTCCATTGGCCGTAGTCGGCGAAGTCGAAACCCAGTCCGGCGTCAGCGGCGGGACGTTCAAGCGCACGTTGTGGACGGCATCCAGCGGCGAGCCGCCGTTCTCTTTGACCAGAAGCTTGATCGTGTAGTCGCCGTTGCGCAGAGAGCCGACACTCCAGGAATACGAACCCGAATACGACGGCGTCTGGCCGCTGGTCCACGACGGGCAACCCTGCGACACCGGGCCCGGCGCACACCAGACGATGCCGCCAGAATTCTGAGAGTCGTAGATCTCCAGGCGCATGTACTGAAGGCCGTTCGGGGAGTCGCTCTCGGCATGGCTCTTAATGACATAGGTCCGGTTTCCGACGACCTCGCCGTTGTCGGGGGAGTCGATCGCGTAATCCACGATCGCCGCACCGGCGGGCGCCCACAGTCCAGTCGCCAGCACGAACATCGCGCCGATGGTCACACCCAGCCAGAAGCGTTTCGTCATGTCCCTTGACCTGCACTTTTCATCGATTTCCGCCAGTATACGACCGGGTAGCCGGCCGGGAACGCACCGTTTCATGACTCTTTGATGACCCCTTTGTGGCGGGCGCCCATGAGAGAACGGTGAGCCCGCTGCCCTTTCAACGCTTTCGGAGCCGGTCGGTCACGCATCTCGCTTACTTCCGAGCAATTGTCCGATTCGTTCTTGGGGCCGCGCCCGGCAGCGTCCCGCCCCGGTGGCGCGGCCGGCAGCGGCCCGGCGAGCGGCGCTTCGTATCATCGGCCCATGCGAGCGGCAGAGATCTGGGAGCGATGGTTCGTCCACCAGATCCTGACTCCGGCGCTGGGTCGGGGGCGGGCGATTCGCCGGATGGCCGAGCTGGGCGAGATCCGCGACCGGATCCTGACCCAGGCGACCATCCCTCCGACGGCGGATGTCATCGACCTGGGCTGTGGAAGCGGGCTGCTGACCTACCCGGCGGCAGAGGAGGCCGGGGCGGCCATCGGGATCGACATCGATGCCGGCCGGTTGCACGAAGCGCGGTCCGTGCCGGCGCTCGGCGCTTCGTTCGTCTGCGCGGACGCGACGCGCTTGCCGATTGCCGACGGGGCCGCGGACGTCATCGTGTGGCGAGGACTGCTGGCCTACGCCCGGGACCGCGTGGGGATCCTGGCCGAGGCACGCCGCGTCCTGCGACCACAGGCGCGCCTGAGCTTCAGCGAATCCCTTGCCGCCGACATGCAGATCCCGTCCGAGGATCCCTCGATGGGCCGCCTTTGGGACGCGCTGAAGGAAATCGCCCAAGCGGCTCTTGGCCCGCAGGCCTTCCACAAGGAATCGCTGGAATCGCTGATCGAGTCGGCCGGCTTCGACTCCGTTCGCGTTCAAGTCGAGCGGCGGCGGACGGCGCTGGAAGACGAGCGCGCCGTGCGCGAGATCTTCGAAGGAAGCGTGCCGGGATCACTGGCTCTGGCCGATGTCTGGCGCGCGGCGGGAGTACCGGCCCAGTTGGTGGACACCTTCCTAGACGTGCTCATCGCGCAGGCCCCGATGCAGATCATCACTCCCGAGGCCTACGTCACGGCGGCGGCGCCCATGTGAGCCTTGCTCGTCCACAGGCAAGTGCACATGTGATCAGTCGTGGCCTTGGAACCGAGCGGCCCGCGCCTTGCACCCTTCATATCGAACGGTTACAACAGGCACGTCTAAACGAGCCCAAAAGGGATCCCGTGAGGTTGCGGGGTCCTGAAAACATCGCTGTCCGACATGGCAGCTGGTTGAGCGCGGGAGCGTGCGGCGTCGCCGCGGCGCTTCGCGGGGAGGGCGTCGCGTGAACGTGCGAGACCGGGCTGTGGGCATCGTTGCCGCCCTAGCCT
Source organism: Actinomycetota bacterium (assembly GCA_046714275.1). Classification (GTDB taxonomy): domain Bacteria; phylum Actinomycetota; class AC-67; order AC-67; family AC-67; genus JBKKBA01. The sequence continues at coordinate 1,243 of JBKKBA010000290.1, read as the reverse complement.
GTCTTGTCACGCTGCTGCCCCTTCCCGCGGCGGCCCAATCCCCCACCGCTTCCCCCACCGGCTCCCCCACACCGGCAAGCTCAAACTCTCCGTCGCCGACGGGCGGGGCAAGCCCCTCCACGACATCCAGCCCGGCGCCCAAACCCTTGGTGGCCGCAAAGCCGGGCAGGACGACCGACACCGAGTACTTGAAGGTCAAGATCGATCGCAACGGCCGCCCCGTCGCGGCCTGGCTGAAAGACTGGATTCGCATTCGCGGCCGCGGCGAGCGCCGGATCGTCGATCCCGGCCGCTTCGCCTCGGTCGAATACCTGGAGGGCACCCCGAAGGCGCATTCCGGCAAGGAAGGGCTGAGCTGTAATATCGGTGTCGGCGAAGACGGGTACCGCGACCTCTACTACGAAGGCCGGCTGCAGCAGTCGGGCGACTACTTCGTCACGCCCGGCGGCCTGAAGCCCCTTCCGGTGGACGTGCGCATCACCTACTACACCGGCGACGAAGGCTCCGAGACCAAAGTGACCGCCGAGGAGCTTGAGGCGACCGAGCAGGCCGTCCGGTTCAAGATCGTGATCGAGCTGACCAACCTCACGAATCGGTTCGAGGAAGTCAGCTACACCGATATCCAAACCAAGAAGACGGTAACGGCCACAGCCGCCGTCTCGACCCCCTACATCGCTCGGATCGCCGACCTTCGCTTTCCCGACGCTGACTACGATCAGATCCGGTCCGACGGCGACCTGACGCGAGCCGGGGAATCGTCGGTCGTCAACTGGACGCGCTACTTGGTCCCGCCCGACTTTCCCGAGCGGCAAACCGCGATCGTGACCGGCGTCATCGCGCGCGGGGCGCGGCTGCCCCCGATCAAGATCGTCGCGCAGCCCGTGTACCCGCCCTTCGACGCCGCGGCGCTGTCGGGTTCGGGCATCCAGTTCCAGCGCGGGCGCCGCAACTTCTTCTACGACGTGTTCGCGCTGTTCCGCGACAACCTGATCGCGCTGACCGGTCTGTTCGGGCTGCTGCACGACAGCTTCGCGAACCTTTCGCTGCCGCTTTTGGGACCGCAGAAGGGCAACCGCGAACGGGGCTCGTTCGACAAGCCGAACCAGCTCTGGGCCTTGTGGACGCTGGCAAAGGGCTTGGAACAGTTGGATCGCGCGTTCAATGTGTTCGACTCGACGTCGCAGTTGCTGCGAGACGCAACCAAGGGATCGCTGGCGACGCTGGCGCAGCTTCGCGCGTTCAT
>JBKKBA010000289.1:0-6115 GCA_046714275.1 Actinomycetota bacterium | reverse complement strand
TACTCCGCTGAGGAGCCGCGCGACGCTCGACGGAACCCGGGTGCCTGGAACAGGTAACCGGCCACAACGGCCAGCACGGTCATCCCGGCCAGCGCGATCAGCCCATACGAGGCGTAGTACGGGATCGGGGGGCCGGGGCGCGGCGCCACACCGCCCGCTTCAGTCGGAGACGGGGGCGGGGTCTCCGCGAACGCGGCAACTGCGGCAAGCGCGAGAAAAGCGGCGATCAGCAAGGTGACCGCCAGCGCACGAATGAACGAGCGTCGGGCTCTCAAGGCGGCGAAATGCTACCACACGGATGGTCGTTTTCTGCCAAAGAACCGGAGTTCGCTGTTTACTTTGGGAGGCACTCTGCTAAACTCTTGCAAGCGATCGTGAAAGGATTCACAAATGGATGATGACCGGTACATGTGGCAAGAGGACGGGGCCTGCCGTGGAGTCGAGCCGGAGGTTTTCTTCCCGGTTTCCGAAGACGACGCGTGGCGCGCCAAGGAGCTGTGCGGCGTCTGCAGCGTCAAGGCCGAGTGTTTGGTGTTCTCGCTGCAGAATCGCGAGCGCTACGGCGTATGGGGCGGCGTCACGGAAAAAGAGCGCATCGACCTTCAGCGCCGCGGCCAAGCTCAACGCATCCTCGCCGACGCCACCCGCCGCGCCGGCTAGGTAACCGGCCCAGCACGTTGGCGATAGTCTCTCTGACCCGAAAATAGCCTCCTTACGCGGCGGGTTGGGGGATTTCGGTGAGCGTGACGCTGTATCCGAGCCGGTGTAGTTCGCATGCCGCGCAGCCACTTGGATCCCTTGCGGGTCTTGGCGGACTTACGTTTCCCAGCGGACTCGTGCGCGATCCACGCCGCATCGATAACGTCGGTCTTGCGTCCGGGCACATGCTTGATGTGTTGCGCATTGACGAGCAGGACCGTGAACGCGTCCTCCGGCACGTAGTAGGGCGCCTTCCAGAAGACGCCCGAAGACTCCATCGCCACGTGCGTCACGCCAAGGCTTCCAAGCCAGTCAGCCAGGGCCAGCAGATCCGGGTGCGGCAACAGTTCGGGGTGCAGTCAGCCTCCGCGGCAAACTGATCTACGGGCTCGCGGCACCAAGAGAAACCCGACGGCACCAAGAGAAACCCGACGTCGCCACGAGCGGCAGTCCCATTTTCATATGTCGCGTGTGCCGGTGAGTTCGTCAAGGCCGCCCATGGGAACTGATCTGACTCGGCATCGACGGCGGGACGCGATCGAACTCAATCAACCTTCGAGCCCGGGATCGCCCCCCGCCGTCGAACCTTCAGCGGCCGCCGGCTCTATTCGCTGAGCTGCAGCCTAGACCGGACGTCCCCGCTGGGGCCGAATCCATCGAATTGTACGTCCGCGTAATCGACAGCGGTCCGATGACGGTCGTGTCGCTAACAGCACATCCTCACCAACCTTGAGGGCGCTCACCACCGCGATAACTCAAGCAGCAATTGGGAGTAGCCCGGACTCATCCTGACCGTACACAGGGGAGGCGACCCCTCCAAATCCAGGGTTTTTTCGAGGTATAATGGCAGCACTGCCAATAGGAGATTTCCTTTGACCGACCGCACCTATGACGTCGCTTTGACCGCCCAACCGGAAGGTGGCTTCAGAGCGACTGTGCCGGTACTGCCTGATGTCATCACTGAAGGCGAGACGCGCGTCGAAGCGCTTTCGATGGCCAAGGACGCGATCGAGGCCTATCTCGAAGCCATGCACGCGAAGGGCTGGGATCTTCCTGAGGTCGAGCACCACACAATCCGAATCGAGGTGAACGCGTGAGTGAGATCCGGCTCGTTGCCACGACAGAGCCGATAACTCTTTCTGTGCTGGCGGAGATTGCCGAGGGCACATTCGGAGACCTCGTCAAGGCCGTAGTCGACGTTGATCAACGCCTGATGGCGATCGGCGGGGAACTCCATGCCGACGAAGAGCAGTTCTTGATCGAGCAAGGCTCCAAGCAACTGAACCTTTGGGGCATCAACCTCTACCCGACCGAGCACGGTACGGAAAACTGGCTCGAGTACGACTCCATGATCAACCTGCGACCCAGCCAGAAGAACCGCTCCCGCACCGTGGAGGATCCCAAGATCCGGGCAGTCATCGCTGAGATCGTTGAACAATTAGTGAGGGCCGATGGCTGAAACCACGCTGCACGCAAGCCTGGCCGCCGGCCGCTGGCAGACGCTAACGCTCGTTGAGCAGCTCGGCAATATCGGCAGCGAAGTCGGCCGTGCCATCCGCGCCAAGGCCCAAGGCAATAACGAGCGCATGCAGGCCGCCCTCGACCGTTCGCTCGAGCTGTTTGATTTCACCATCAACGACGAGCGCTGGGCGCGTCGCCTCAAGGAAGTGCTGCGAGCTCGTGAAGTCGTCTGCGACTTTCTTGTCGGCGACAACGAGTACAGCGCCACCGGCGAATCCCTAGACGCCTACTTCCTTCCGTTCGCCATGGCAGCCCGCCGCACGACGTAGAGCACGAACTACGAGCGGCGGGGGTCGCCCGCCTGAACGAGCACGCTCCGGATGGCTGCGGTCACGATCAGCGCAAGGAAGGCATACCCCTCCTCGGCACGAGGACGCCCGTCCCACGTGTCTGACCTGTGTGTTGATTCGTGGAGCCGGAGAGGAGATTTGAACTCCTGACCTGCCGCTTACGAGGCGGCTGCTCTACCCCTGAGCTACTCCGGCGACTTCCCGGACGGATCGTCCGGCGACTTCCCGGACGGATCGTCCGGCGGAAAGTCCGGGGATTCTAGCAACGGCCCACCGAACAGGCGACGGCCTTCCTCTTCGATGATCTCCATCGCAATCCTTGGCTCGCGCACCAGCAGCCGTTTGAAGTCCGAGCGCAAAAGCCCCAGACAGACGGTTCGCCCTTCGGCGAAGACGTCGGCGGTTCGGGGAGTCCCTTCCAGCAGCGCTACCTCTCCGAAGAATCCACCCTGCTCGATGCGGTTGATCGCGTCACCGCCGCGGCGAACGACGACCGCACCGGAGAGCACCAGGTAGAAGCCGAGCCCTTGCTCGCCTTCGCGCAGGATCGAGTCGCCGTCGTCAAAGGTCAACAGGTGAGCCTTCTGGGCCAGCTCGCGCCGCTCCTTTGGAGAGCACGCCTTGAACAGCGGAACGTGGTCCAGAGCGCGCTGACGGTCCTCGACGCTCAGCATCAGGATCTTCCGATCGTTGGCATCCACGCTTTGCTCACCTCCGTGCTGCGGCCAGCTCGACCAGCAACGCCTCCAAGGCTAGCGGCACGGACACGTTGCGGTCGAGCGCGCGACGGGTCCACTCGATCCGCTCCAGCGCCGCCACGATCGTAGCCGCCCCGCGGCCCGGACCGCCGCGCTCGGCCAGATCCGCCAGCGCGTCGCGATAGCGGGAGCCGATGTCGTCGAGCGCGGCCTGCAACCCGTCCAGCTCCGCGCGGCGAAGCTCCCGGCGATGCCGCGTTTCAAGCCGCTTGCGAATCGCGGCCGAGCCACGGGCGCCGCGGCCCTTCGGCGCGACCTCCCCCTCGGCTTCGGCGGCATCGACGATCTCTTGGGCGTGACGCGTGCGAACCCATTCGGTTCCGTCGCCGGCCTCGGCCTGAAGCTGGGCTGCGATTCTGACCGCTTCGCCCATCCCCCCGGCGGCCACGCGGTCGGGGATCGCACGGTGCGCCTCGTACCGCGCCGGTGCCTGGTCGTCGTGCGACAGACGCAGCGCGCGCACCAGGTTGCCGCCGATGCGAGCGGCCCACGCGGCGCGCTCGGGCTGGATCCCGTGATGATCCACCAGCACGCGGCGCACGGCGTCGTCGGGCAGTGCCTGGAAGTCCAGGCGCCGGCACCGCGACACGATCGTGTCGGGCAGGTCTTCGGGATGCGCCGTCATCATCACAAACACCACGCCGGGCGGCGGCTCTTCCAACACCTTCAGCATCGCGTTGGCGGCCGCCGAGTTCATCCGCTCGGCATCTTCAACGATGAAGACCTTGGTCGTCCCTTCGATCGGCGAGCGGTACGCCTCTCCGATCAGGCCGCGCGCGCCGGCCCCACCGCCGCCCTTGATCTGCGAGATCAAGATGAACTGGCCCTCGGGAACGATCAGGTGAACGTCGGAGTGCGCGCCGCGCAGCACCTTGGCGCACACCTTGCATTCGCCGCAGCCTCCTTGCGGGCAGTTCAGCGATGCGGCCAGCGCCAGGGCCGCCGGGCGGCGGCCGACGCCCTCCGGCCCCGCAAACAGCAGCGCGTGGCCGACCGCGCCCCGCGCCAACGCTTCGCGCAGCGACGTCACGACGTCGTCCTGGCCGACCAGGCGCGACCACATCTGAGGTGCCGGCACGGGCGTCATTCGTGCAGCACGTTGTAGACGGCCTGCTGGACCATTTCGGTGACTTTCTCTAGGGGTTGCGCGGCGTCGATGACGGCGAAACGGCTGGGATAGGTCTTGGCCAGTTGCAGGTAGGCCGCGCCGACCTTGCGATGGAAGGCCAGATCCTCGGACTCGATCCGATCGGGCGTGCCGGTCGCGCGAGCCAGCCCGGCTTCGGCATCGATATCCAGAAGGATCACCAAGTCGGGCAGCAGCTCGTCGGTGGCCCAGACGTTCAGCCGGAAGATGTCGTCGTCGCCCAGCCCGCGCGCCAGTCCCTGGTAAGCGATCGAGGAGTCGATGTAGCGGTCCGACAGCACGGCCTTGCCGGCGTCCAGCGCCGGCCGCAAGACCTCGGTGACGTGCTGCGCGCGCGCCGCCGCATACAGCAGCGCCTCGGCCTTCGAATCCATCTCGCGGGCGCCGGGATCCAGAAGCAGGGCGCGGACCCGCTCGCCGATCGCCGTGCCACCCGGTTCGCGGGTCAACACGACGTCTTTTCCGAACTCTTCCAGGAAGCTTCGAAGCGAGTGCATCTGCGTGGACTTGCCCGACCCCTCGACGCCTTCGAAGACGATGAACAGCCCGCGCCGCGCCCCCCCGGCAACGGCGTATGTGCGGGGGCGGGGGCGGAACTCCAGTCCGTGAAGCCGCGCACTTCGCCCGGCGCTTTGGAAGGCGCGCATCGAACGAACGCTGACGATCCCCGCCGCGATCACAAACAGCCCGCCGGCCCACAGCATGATCCTGAAGCCCTGCAGTTCGTAGGACCACCCACCGATGCGCAACGTGTGATCGCCGGCAACTCCGGCGGCCAGCGGCCAGCCGCCCAGCCCCATGAACAGCGAAAGGTGGACCCCGGTGTACAGCGTGGCGAATGTCCGGCCGCGCAGGCGGTCGTCCACGCGCTCCTGCAGCAGCGTGAAGATCGTTACCCAGGCCACGCCGGCCCCCAGACCGGCGAAGAAGGCGGCGGCTACCGCCGGTCCGATCGAGCGAAATGCGGCCGTCATGATGACGCCGCCGCCGGAGATCAAAAGGCCGGCGGGGAAGATCTTTTCGCGCTGCACGTGGCGTGCCATCCAGCCGGCCGTGATCATGCCGCCCACCAAACCGGTCCCGACGGACACGATCAGCGTTCCCCAGGTCTTCGCGGCCGAGGCGGCATCGCCTCCTTGGATCGATGACGCCAGGATCGGCCCCAGAGAGATCACCGCCGCGCCGCCCGTGAAGGCGATCCAGGCGGCCATGACGAGCGTCCGGACGATCCGGTTCTTCCGCACGAAGCGCAGGCCCTCGGCCAGGTCCCGGAACGCGTGCAGGAAAGAGAAGTCCGTGTGAGCGCGCTTGGCGCGCATCAGCCGTTCGGGAAGCGTGGCGATCATCGCCGCCGAGAACAGGAACGTCGCGCCGTCCACGAAGAACGCCAGGGATGCCGGCTGGTCGCGCAGCACGGTGAAGGTGTTGTCGATCCACCCGGCGACCACCGCCAGCAACGCGACCAGGGCGCCCGAGATCGGGAACGAGCCGTAGGTGGTGATGAGCGAAAGCTGATTCGCCACCAGCAACTGGTCGCGCTCGACCAGGTTGGGGATCGTGGCGTCCTTCGCCGGGGTCCACAGCAGCGACAGCATCTCCATGACGGCCGAGACGACGAACAGCACCCACAGCGGGCCGATGAACGGCACGGACATGATCAGCACCGCGCGACAGATGTCGGCGGTGATCATCAGCCGGCG
>JBKKBA010000288.1:0-6242 GCA_046714275.1 Actinomycetota bacterium | reverse complement strand
ATTCGTTGTTTTTCACGTGGGGCGTAACCGCGTCCTCAACCCTGGGGAGCCGCGCCGCGGCGCGCGCCGCGGCTGCCGCTCGAAAGCCCCACCGGATCGTCGTCTCCGCCGTCGAGCACACCGCCGTCCTAGAGCCGGCCCAGGCCATGACCGCCGAGGGCTTCGAGGTGGTCACCGTCGGGGTGGACACCACCGGCGGCGTGGATCTGGCCGCGCTGCGCGACGCCTGCGCGGCCGGGGCCGGCGTTGTTAGCATCCAGCTTGCCAACCACGAGGTCGGAACCCTGCAGCCCCTGGTCCAGGCCGCGGCGATCGGCAAGCAGGCCGGCGCGATCGTCCATACCGACGCCTGCATCGCCGTCGGGCACGTGCCGGTGGACGTCGCCTCGCTGGGAGTGGATCTGCTCTCGGCGTCAAGCCACAAGTCCTATGGGCCGCGCGGCGCCGGGCTGCTGTGGGCCCGCCGCAGCGTGCGCGTGCGGCCGCTGCTGCTGGGCGACGACCGCGAACGCCGGCGTCGGGCCGGTATGGAAAACCTGCCGGCGATCGCCGGTATGGCGGCGGCCCTGGCCGCCCGCACAACAGAGGTCCCCGCCGAGGCCGGCCGTCTGTACGCCTTGGTGGCCGGCATTCGCCAGGCGATTCCGCGTCTGGTGCCCGGCGCGCTGGTGCTGGGAGACGCCACGCAGCGACTACCGGGGATCGTCGCTTTCAGCCTGCCCGACGTGGACGGGGAAGCGCTCCTGCTAGGACTGGATGCTAAGGGGGTCGCAGTGCACTCGGGGTCGTCGTGCGTGTCCAGCCCTCAGGAACCGTCGCATGTGCTGGCCGCGATGGGCGCGCCCCCACACGGAAGCGTCCGCGTGTCGCTGGGACGATTGACGAGCCAAGAGCACGTTGATCTGCTGCTCACCGAGCTGCCGGCGATCGTCCAGAAGGTGCGGTCCCTGGCCGGGTAAGAAGGAACCGGCGGTGGGCCGGCTAGGGGCCGGCGATGCCGACGTTGGTCTGGATTCTGTGTCCGACCGAGGCCGGCGGCGGAGCGGCCAGCTTGCCCTTGGTGAGAAACAGCAGCAACAGCAAGGTTCCGATCAGGTAACGCCAGGCTCGTGTGTTCATCACGCCGTCAACGAACACGCGCGATCCGCCGATGCGGCGCCGTTCCCGACACTGCCGCAGGGTTTGCTTTGTCCCCGCAGTGATGTCCGATGATGCCGCCGGGAAGGAATTGTCCCCTAGGCGGCGAAATGGGCGAGGCATGAGACTTCGACGGACGACCATCGCCCTGTCCCTGCTGGCCGCAACCTTCGGAGCGGCCGCCCCAACGACCGCCCCTGCCGCCGCACCCAGCGCCGTTCCCACCGTGGCGGATGAATGCGCGCCGTATCGCCAGGCCGCCGGAACGCGCACCGAATCGGTGTCGGATGCCGCCCCGGGCAGCGGACCCCTGCGCGTCTTCGCGATCCAGTACAAGCAGTTGGTCGGCTACGTCCAGACCTATCAGACGTTCGCTATGAAGATGGAATGCCTGATGCGCGACTACGTCGACCCGTACCTGGATCCCTCCAAGACCAACCTGGTCGTGTTCAACGAGGACATCGGCCTGGCGACGATCGCCACCGGCACGCGGGGGCTGGCGGCCAGGACCCTGGCCGGCCTGCCGGCACCCGGCAGCACGTCGGAAACCTACGATGCCACCGGCATCCCGGCCGGCGCCGCGATGGGCCTTGCGGCCGTGGGCGCCGGGTATGCGAAAGAGCTGGCCGCCTACCGCCTGATGTTCCCCGACGACGATCCACGCAAGGCAATCGTCCGCGCCGCCACCGACACCTTCGTCCGAGGCTTCACGACTGTGTTCTCGGAGATCGCGCGCCGTCACGGCGTCTGGGTGGTCGCGTCGAACAACCAAGGCGACTTCCGCTATTCAACCGACCCCGCAGAGGTTGCGGCCTTCATGGATCCGGATCTGGCGCCGCTCTACGCCGACGGCACGCTTGACGGCGTGTGGGTCGCCGAAAGCACGGGAGTGTGGAACAACGCCTTCCTCTGGGGTCCCACGACGCTGCCGCAAGGTCGCATGGACCCGGGGACGACCGACGTGCCGGGCCAACCCAACTACGACCCGCGGTCCAATCTGCTGTTCACCAACCAGAAGACCCCGCTCACTCAGATCGAGAAAGACTTCCTGGCGCTGGACGAAGGAACCATGCTGCCGTCGAATACCGGGCCCGTCCAGATCCCCGGCCTTTCCGGGTTCAACTTCGGCTTTGCTATCAGTCTGCCGGCGTTCATGTTCGGCGCGCCCTTTGGCCAGGCGCCGCCGGCCGGTCGCGAATGCGACTCTCCCGACCGGTGGATGGCATGCCTGCACGCCCGCGGCGTCAACACCATCATCCAGCCCGAAGCGAATCCCGGTCCCTGGGCGCGCTACGGCGCCGACGGGGGGCGGTTCCAGTCCTTAACGTGGGGCGCGTCGACGGTTCGCATCGTCACCGACCCGGCGCTTCCCAATTTCACCTACGTCGTCTGCCCGCACATGGTCGGCAACCTGATCGATCTGCCCTTCGACGGGCAGAGCGCGATCCTTCAGCGCGGGCGCACCGGCGCGGCGCGCTCGTACGCAGGAGCCTGGGCGACCACAGCCAACGACGACGGCTACGCGATCTATGCCGGCGACCGGCCCGAGTTCCTGGCGCTGGCGCCTTGGGTGCTGGAAAGCGAGCGCGCCGGCGGAATCGACGCCGACCGGGCCCGCCTGCATCAGCGGGCCACAGAGATGATGGCCGGATCGCGGACCGCTCACGAAAACGGCTATCTGGAAACGGCGATCTACGCCGACCTGGCAACCCCGGCCTAGCGCACCGGCAGAAGGCAGCCCGGCACGCAAAAGCGGGGCGCCCACTCGGAGCGGCCCCGCTTATGTGGTCCGGCTGCTAGTGGAACGAGTCGCCGCAGGCGCAGGAGCCCTTTGCGTTCGGGTTGTTGACCGTAAAGCCGGACTGCTGCAGCGTGTCGACGTAGTCGATCTCCGCCCCGCTCAAATACGGAGCGCTCATCTTGTCCACAACCAGCTTGACGCCGAAGTGCTCGATCGTTGCGTCCTTCTCGCCGATCTGATCGTCGAAATACAGCGAGTAGCGCAGGCCCGAGCATCCGCCCGGCTGCACGGCGATACGGAGGGCCATCGGCTGCTCGGGCGCCTCGCGATCCAGCAGCTCCTTCACCTTCAAGGCCGCCGGCTCGGACAACTTGATCGTCATGTGCTTCTCCTCGGTCACTGATCGGAATTCGACGTTACCGATTATAAGCGGCCTTGCCCGTTCCCACCATCCATCAACGAAGAAGGATGGGTGATTCTTCCACAGGCAGCCGAATTCGGGCCGAAGTGGGTCGAACAGGAACCGGGGTCCGTCGGCGGCGAGGGACTCAAATCCGATCAGGCTCCGGCCGAGGACCTGGCATGAGCAGGCAGCGCAACCGCACCATCAGCATCGTCTTGCTCAACCTTGCCCCCCGAGCGTGGGGCGGCTACCCCTTTCCCGGTTTCGTGAAGAACCCAGTTATTTGCGCATCCACTCTGCCGTGAGCCGGCGCGCGATGTGCTCCAAGCCCTCCTCCGCACGTGCGTGCGCGTCGGCAGACTCCGCAAAATGCTGCGTCAGCGTCCGAACGTCGTCGAACCCATCGCGCACCTCCGCGTCGCCGGCGATGGCGACGCACGGCAGCCCGGCGTCACGAGCTACGCGAGCAACCGCAAGTGGAGCCTTGCCGGATTGCGTCTGCGCATCCAGTCGCCCCTCGCCGGTCAGAACAAGATGTGACCCTTCACATCGTTTTGCGAAATCAAGCCGCTCAAGCACCAGATCGGCGCCACTGCGCATCTGGGCGCCAAGCGCCAGCAGCATCGCCCCGCACCCACCCCCGGCACCGCTTCCGGCAGCATCGGCTACTCCCTTGATTCCCAGATCGTGCTCCAGCCGCTCCGCCAGGATCGACAGACCCCGCTCCAGCATCTGAACCTGCGCGGCATCTGCGCCCTTCTGCGCGGCGAAGACGCGAGCGGCGTCCCGCAGCGGCACAGCGACATCGGCCGCAATGATCAGCGGCACCCCGGCCAGCCGCTCATCGATCCGCGAGGTGTCGATGCACGCCAGCCGCTCAAGCGCCCCGCCACCGTCGGGTAGCGGCCGGCCGGCGCCGTCCAGGAATCGAAGGCCCAATCCCCTGCCCAATCCCATCCCGCCGTCCACCGTCGCGCTGTCGCCCAACCCCACCACGATCGCCGGCGGCCGTCGCGCCAGCGCGCCCTTGATCAACTCGCCGGTCCCCTGCGACGAAGCGCGCATCACATCTCGCTCACGTTCGGGAACCAGCGTCAGCCCCGACGCCTGCGCCATCTCAACGACGCCCGTCCCATCGCTCAGACGGCCCAGATGCCCGCGCACCGGGATTCCCAGCGGACCACGCGCGATAACGCCCATGATCGTTCCGCCCGCGCCGAAGACCAGAGCATCCAGCGTACCCTCGCCTCCATCGGCCACCGGAAGCTCGATCGCCTCTGCCCCGGCGCCGCGCACGCCCCGCGCCATCGCCGCGGCCGCATCGCCCCCGCTCAGCGTGCCTTTGAAGCCGGCCGGCGCGACCATGACTCGCATCGTCGATCTCAAGATACGCTCGGATCGTCCGGCAACGGCGGTTGCGATAAAGACCGCTCCTTGACGACCGAGCGAATCGCCGCCGCGCCGTAGTGATAGACCAGCTCCGCTTCGTGCGGCGCGTCCAGGATCAGCAGGTCCGCCCGGCTGCCGGGTGCGATCAGCCCGTGGGTACGTTCGCGGGCGATCGCGGCGGCGGCGTGGCGGGTGATCGCAAGGATCGCCTCCTCGACGTTCAACCCCAGGTGCGCGCAGGCAAGCGATGCCGCCAGCGGCAAGTTCTCGCTGAACGACGTGCCCGGATTGAAGTCGGTAGATACCGCAACGCGCACGCCGCGCTGGATCAGCATCCGCGCCGGCGCAAAGCGCCCCCGCGTCGTCATCGACGCGCCGGGCAGCAGCACCGCGATCGTCTTTGACCGAGCCAGCGCATCGGCGTCGTCTTCGGTTGCGTGTTCCAGGTGATCGGCGGAGACGGCGGCCAGCTCGGCGGCAACGGCGGCGCCGCCGCTGCGCGACAGTTGCTCGGCGTGAACCTTCAAAGCCAAGCCTTCGACGCGCGCCGCCCGCAGGACCCGCCGGGCCTGCGCCGCCGTGAACGCTCCCTCATCCGCCCAGACGTCACAGAACTCCGCAAGACCGCCGATGCCGGGGATCATCGACTCACAGACCAGATCCACGTAGCCATCGGCGTCGTCGGCGTACTCGTCGGGTACGACGTGCGCGCCCATGAACGTGCGCACAACCTCCACGGTGTGATCCAGGCCGGCCGCAATCTCCAGCAGGCGGCGTTCCTGATCGGGATTCAAGCCGTAGCCACTCTTCGCCTCGACCGTCGTCACGCCGAAGCTTAGAAACCGGTCCAGGCGTTGACGGGCCAGCAAAGCCAGCGTCTGCGTTGTGGCCGATCGCGTGGCGGCTTTCGTGAAGCGCACCCCGCCGGCGTGGTAGACCTCTCCACGCATCCGCGCGGCAAACTCCGCCGAACGGTCGCCGGCGAACACCAAGTGCGTGTGGCAATCCACCAATCCCGGCAGCACCGCTCCGCCGCCCGCGTCGATGTCCACCGCATCCGGAGCGGGTTCAATCGCGCCGCTCAGATCGCGTTCGGCGCCGACCCACACGACCTCGCCGCGACGAGCGGCGACGGCCGCATGCTCGACAACGCCCAGCGGCCCATCGCCGATTCCCGGCGCGCAGGTAACCAGCCTGCCGATTCCGGTGACCAGCAGATCGGCGCGCTCAGCCATCGAGCATCGGGATGCGCAGCCCGCGCTTCCGGGCGGCATCGATCGCTTCGGGATAGCCGGCGTCGGCGTGGCGCATGACCCCGGTGCCGGGATCGTTGATCAAGCAGCGCTCCAGCCGTTCCGCCGCGTCGGCGGTTCCATCGGCGACGACGACGAGCCCCGCGTGGATCGACTTGCCCATCCCCACACCCCCGCCGTGATGAACGCTGACCCACGTCGCGCCCGACGCGGTATTCAACAGAGCGTTCAGAATCGGCCAGTCGGCGATCGCGTCGGATCCGTCCAGCATCGCCTCGGTTTCCCGGTACGGCGACGCGACGCTGCCGGCATCCAGATG